>JALWYT010000055.1 GCA_026992705.1 Thiotrichaceae bacterium | reverse complement strand
ATTAGCAATGATATAAACACCCGTAGTTCAATCCGCACAGGTTCAATTTTAATTGAAAAAATGATGATTGCGGGGAGTTAGCGATGGGATCGTTACAATTTTTCAAGCAATAAAGACACTTAAATTATGGACAAAAAACTATTAGATATCCTAGTCTGCCCGATTACTAAAGGCAGCTTAATCTACGACAAAAAAAACAAGGAGTTAATCTCAAAAGCTGCCAAGCTGGCTTATCCGATTGTTGATGATATTCCTGTTATGCTCGAGGATGATGCTCGACAGCTCAGTGATGAGGAGCTTGAAGCTTACTCATGAGTGCCGTCAAAATCGTTATTCCTGCTCGCTATGCCTCGTCACGCTTGCCGGGTAAACCACTACGCTTGCTGGCAGATAAGCCGATGATTCAGCACAGTTATGAACGTGCGGTTGAAGCAGACTTGGGGGAAATTGTTATCGCAACGGATGATCAGCGGATTTATGATCGCTGTAAACAGTTTACCGATGCAGTGTGCATGACATCGAGCAGCCACGAAACAGGCAGTGATCGCCTTGCGGAAGTCGTCAAACTTTATGCTTGGGCAGATGATACGATTATTGTTAATCTGCAAGGCGATGAGCCGTTGACTCCTATATCCTGCTTGCAACAAGTTGCGGATAATCTCAAGCAGTATCCTGATGCCTCAATTGCTACGCTTGCAACCCCCGTACAAAATCAAGCTGAATATGAAAACCCGAATGCGGTAAAAGTGGTTTGTGATAAAAACGGTTATGCCCTTTATTTCAGCCGTTGTAATCTACCCTATCAGCGAGATGGAGATACACCCGCCACACAGTTTGCATTGCGGCATTTAGGCATTTATGCCTATCGTGCTGGCTTTTTGAAAGCGTTTACGCAGATGCCGATAGCTCCACTTGAGCAATTAGAAAAGCTTGAGCAACTTCGAGCTATGTGGAATGGACACCGCATTCATGTTGCCATTGCCAATGATATTCCGGGGCATGGGGTTGATACTGAAGAAGATTTGCAGGCAGTTGAAAAAATCTTGAGGATGCAATAATGCAAGCAACGGTTTATTTAAAACCTAAGCGTGATAAATCGCTACGGGCGAGACATCCTTGGCTATTTTCTGGTGGGATTGCTCGTGTTGATGGTTCACCTGCCTTGGGTGAAACGGTTGCAGTATTATCATCCAAAGGTGATTTTTTGGGCTATGGAGCTTGGTCGCCTGAGTCACAAATTCGGGTGCGAATGTGGACGCATCGCAAAGAAACCATCGACAAAGCTTTTTTCCGCCAACGATTGCAAGCAGCAATTCAAGCAAGAGACGCTTTAGGCATTACAAAAAATAATACCGCTTATCGAATCATCGCGGCTGAGTCTGATCATTTCCCCGGTGTTGTTTTAGATCGTTATGGCGATTATTTAGTGGCTCAATTTCTCAGTACTGGAGCAGAATTTTGGAAAACAGAGTTAGTTGAACTGTTTGCAGAGATGCTGCCCTGCAAAGGGATTTATGACCGCTCTGATGTTGAAGTTCGTAAAAAAGAAGGCTTGCCACTGGCGACAGGCGTATTGCACGGTGAACATCCACCTGAAAAACTGGAAATTATCGAGGCAGGACGGAAGTATTGGGTGGATGTGATCAATGGGCATAAAACAGGATTTTATTTAGACCAGCGTGATAATCGTTCTTTGCTGAAGCAATATTGTCAGGATAAAACCGTGTTAAATTGCTTTTCCTACACAGGTGGCTTTTCTATTGCCGCATTGCAAGGTGGAGCAAAGCAGGTCATCAATATTGATGCCTCCCAATCCGCATTAGATTTATCCGCAGAAGCTGTACGACTAAACGGCTTGGATGCCAATAAGGTAGAGCATATCAATGGCGATGTTTTTCAATTGCTACGTCGCTATCGGGATGAAGGCAAGCGCTTTGATATTATTGTTTTAGACCCACCCAAATTTGCTGAAAACCGTAAGCAGATTAAAAAAGCCGCTCGTGGTTATAAAGATATTAATCTTCTTGCTTTTAAATTGCTCAAGCCGAATGGCTTATTATTCACCTTTTCTTGTTCGGGCTTGATGGAAGCGAGTTTATTTCAGAAAATTGTTGCGGATGCGGCTTTAGATGCCAATTGCCGAGATGCAAAAATCATCAAAAAAATGGATCAAGCCAGTGACCACCCAACCGCATTGCCATTCCCCGAAGCTTATTATCTAAAAGGTTTATTATGTCAGATATAAAAGCTGAAGAGATAACTCATAGTTTATCGTAATTTTACTAAAAACCTCTTAGTTTTTAAAAGAATAATATTAGAAAGTTATTCTGCTTGTAATATCTCCTTCCAATTTGTGGTGTATATTTATTGAACCCCTTTAACCTTTTGCTTTTATTTAATTGGTATTATTTGATGTAGAAAATGGAGT
>JALWYT010000054.1 GCA_026992705.1 Thiotrichaceae bacterium | reverse complement strand
TTATTCACTATTAGCTGATATTCTGTACACTAAATGTTTACAAAAAACAGGCCATGTCACAATGACAGAAGAACAGTATAATTCTCGACGAGGTATCTATCTACTTCCTAATTTATTAACAACAGGAGCCATGTTTTGTGGTTTTTATGCCATTGTTGCGGGTATGAATGGCAAGTTTGAAGCGGCGGCGATTGCGGTTTTTATTGCCATGATTTTAGATGGCTTGGATGGTCGCGTGGCGAGAATGACCAATACGCAAAGTGAGTTTGGGGCAGAGTATGATAGCTTATCGGATCTAATTTCCTTTGGTTTAGCCCCCGCTTTGGTTATGTACCAATGGGCATTGGTTCACATGAAAGAAATGGGGGTTAATTGGGGGAAGGCTGGCTGGTTAGCGGCGTTTATTTATGTCGCCTGTGCTGCTTTGCGTTTGGCTCGGTTCAATACGCAAATTGGCAAAGTTGATAAACGCTATTTTGTCGGCTTGCCCAGCCCTGCATCAGCGGCAATTATGGTTGGCATGGTTTGGGTGTTTAATGATTTACAAGTGCAAGGTCAATCGCTACAAATTCCTGCTTTATTGATGACGCTTTTTGCTGGGCTATTGATGGTAAGTAATGTCAGCTTTTATAGCTTCAAAGAATTAGACCTTAAAAATAAAGTACCATTTCTAGCGGTGCTGATTATTGTATTAATTTTTGCACTAACAACTATTGACCCACCTAAGGTATTGTTTGCCGTATTTATGGCGTATAGCTTATCGGGACCATTGATTTGGGTGCTGCGACGTTACAAAAAGTTACGTCGAAAACAAAAAGAAACTTGATTTATAACGTAAAATTACGCTAAATTCATAGCTCTCTTTATTCAAGTGTTTTTCCAAAATGAAAAATGATAGCCAAACATCAATAATTTATTGGGATGCAATGCATTCAGGTTATCGTTCGTTTATCAATTATCTCTTCCTCACTCTACTCTTATTATTACTGCCCTTTGGGCATTAATATTTATCTGGCGAGATCACGCACACTTATATTTTTTTGCACCTCATTTAATTTATAATCTCAGCCCAATGTGGATGGGACAAACAGTAGAGTAATACATTATGTCTGATGATCGTTTAATTATATTTGATACAACCTTGCGTGATGGCGAGCAAAGCCCTGGTGCTTCAATGGATCAGGATGAAAAAATTCGTATTGCCAAAATGCTAGAACAAATGCGGGTGGATGTGATTGAAGCAGGTTTTCCCGCTGCTAGTAAAGGTGATTTTGCTTCTGTCAAAGCCATTGCAGAAAATATTAAAGACAGCACAATCTGCGGGCTAAGCCGAGCCTTAGCCAGCGATATTGAAGCCGTAGCAGAAGCCATCAAGCCTGCACAATCTTCGCGTATTCACACTTTTATCGCTACCTCTCCCATTCACATGCGAGATAAGTTGAAGAAAACGCCCGAGCAAGTGCTAGAGCAAGCCATTTTCGCAGTGAAAAAAGCTCGTCAATACACCGATAATGTTGAGTTTTCTCCTGAAGATGCAGGGCGTTCGGAGTTTGATTTCTTGTGTAAAGTGATAGAAGCCACTATTGATGCAGGAGCAACGACGATTAATATTCCTGATACTGTTGGCTACAATATCCCTTTCCAATTTGGTGATTTAATCAAACGCTTGATTGAAAATATTCCAAACTCAGACAAAGCCATATTCTCCGTACACTGCCACAATGACCTCGGCTTGGCGGTTGGCAACTCGCTTGCAGCCGTGCTTAATGGAGCAAGACAAGTCGAATGCACCATCAATGGCTTAGGTGAACGTGCTGGCAATGCTGCTTTGGAAGAAATCGTCATGGCGGTTCGCACGCGGCGAGATGTCTTTAGCTGTGATACCCGAATTGACACCACGCAAATTGTACCGACATCGAAATTAGTCTCTAGCATTACAGGCTTCCCCATTCAGCCTAATAAAGCCATTGTGGGGAGCAATGCGTTTGCCCATGAATCAGGCATCCATCAAGATGGTGTACTAAAATCACGGGAAACCTATGAAATTATGCGAGCTCAAGATGTTGGCTGGTCAGATAACAAGCTTGTGATGGGTAAACACTCAGGCAGAGCAGCCCTTAAAGATAGCTTAGAAAAGCTTGGTATTACTTTTGAGACAGACGAAGAACTCAATGCAGCCTTTGATCGTTTCAAAGAATTAGCGGATAAAAAGCATGAGATTTTTGAAGACGATTTGCGAGTGATTGCCAGTGAAACAAGTATCGATGCGAGTAATGAAAAGTATCGCCTAATTTCATCATTTGTCTGCTCAGAAACAGGTGAAACCCCAGTGGCAAAAGTCGTTGTAAATGTCGATGGCAAAGAAGTCAAAGGCGAAGCCATAGGCGGTGGTCCCGTTGATGCGGTTTATAAAGCCATTGCATCAACCATACCGATGGAAACCTCGCTAGAGCTATATTCCGTTAATAATATTACCAGCGGTACAGATTCATTAGGTGAAGTCACCGTCAGGTTAGAAAAAGACGGTCATGTGGTCAGCGGGCAAGGAGCCGATACTGATATTGTACTCGCCTCTGCCAATGCTTATATCGACGCATTAAACAAATTCACCACGGATTTAGACCGCGAACATCCGCAACACAGTGGTGTTTAAGGAGATTTTGTGACCCCACAAACACGCCTCAGTTATATGAAAGCAATGGGCATCCCCGTGTGGGCGGCTCGTTCATGCAGTATGTATGAGGCGTGTTTGCCTGCCGAACCCATTAGCGAGCAGATTAAACACAATCACCCGCAAGCACCATCTGCCAGTCATATTCTGGAAACGCTAACAGCGGACACCCCAAAACCTGTTAAAAAGCCACAAACACAGGCAAAACCAGCCCCCATTATCAAACACAAATCCAATGTTGAAAACCTGCAATGGGATAGCCTGCAAGATACGGTTAGCCAATGCCAATACTGCGATATGCACAAATATCGTTCACATGCGGTTTTCGGCTCAGGGAATAGCGACGCGGATTGGATGATTATCGGCGAAGCTCCCGACCTTGAAGAAGATCAGCAAGGCAAGCCCTTTTTAGGCATGGCAGGTAGGCTATTGGATAATATCTTGGCAGCAATAGATTTACAGCGTGAATCGGTTTATCTCAGCAATATTATAAAATGCCGCCCACCCAATGACCGTGATCCGCATATTGATGAGGTCAACAATTGCATTGGCTATCTCTATCGACAAATCGAGATTATCCAACCTAAAGTTATCCTTGCCGTGGGTAGAATTGCCGCTCAACAACTGTTACAAGTCAAGCAACCACTAGGTCGCTTGCGTGGGCAAATACACCAACTGCCTAAAAGCAATACCCCTGTTGTTGTAACTTATCACCCCCGCTATTTACTACGTCAGCCTTCTGCAAAGCCCAAAGTTTGGGAAGATATAAAACTCGCAAGGTCAATTGTCCAGCAATGAGTCACGGAGCAATACTGAGACGAATGCTCAATGAAGACCTTGAACAAGTCATGGACATTGAGCAACGAGCCTATCCGCAACCTTGGACACAAGGCATCTTTGAAGATTGCCTGCGTGTCGGCTATGCCTGCTGGGTGCTTGAGCAAGAGCAGCAAAATGAAAAAACGATTATCGGCTATATGGTCTTATCCATCGCCGTTGATGAAATGCACATCCTAAACCTTTGCATTGACCCCAATCGACAAAGGCAAGGCATTGGCAGAGCATTGCTGAAAGATGCAGAAAATTACGGCAGAAAAAATAACGCGACTATGTGCTTCCTCGAAGTCCGCCCTTCAAACAAAGCAGCGGTTAATCTCTACCTATCCGAAGGCTTCAACGAAGTCGGCTTCCGCAAAAACTACTACCGAGCTGATAATGGCAAACGCGAAGATGCGATTGTAATGGCAAAAAACTTATGATGCCTACCTAAATTATAATTTTTTAATATTCTTTTACTATATCCATGCTAAACGGTACACTGCATCGCTTGATTATTTTGGAGTCCCTAGCCCATGTCTGTTGACTTACTTAACTATGTACCTGAAGATAATTATTTAAAAGACCGTGTTATTTTGGTCACTGGAGCCAGTTCTGGCTTGGGTGCGGCTGTTTCTAAGGTTTATGCTCGGTTTGGAGCAACGGTGATTTTATTGGGGAAAACCATCCCTAAGCTTGAGAAAGTTTATGATGAAATTGTTACGTCGGGATACCCTGAACCGATTATTCATCCCTTAGATATGGAAGGTGCTCATGGTGGGCATTATGAGGAGATGGCTGAGTCCATTATTGAAAGCCTTGGGCGATTGGATGGTCTGGTGCTTAATGCGGCAAACCTACCTGTATTCACGCCCTTTAAGCATTATGACCCTGAGCTATGGGGCAAAACGACTATGGCTTTAATTCAAGCGAATTATTTATTACTACGTGCCTGCTTGCCTGAATTAGAAAAAGCCAATGACCCTGCGATTATCTTTACGGGACATAAGTCCAATAAAGCTTATTTTGGTGCCTTTGGCGTTGCTAAAGGCGGGCTGGATGCAATGTGCGATATTATCGCTGATGAATATGATCGAGATGATGGCTTTATCCGCATTAATCGAATTGATCCCGGTCCTATTCGTACTCAAATGCGGACGCTTAACTTCCCCGGGGAAAATCCAAATACCGTGGCGAAGCCAGAGGCTTTAGTGGGACCTTATCTCTATTTTATCGGTCCTGATGCAGGCAAACGCACAGGCGAAAGTATTGAGTATGAACGTGTTGATGCCGATGCCGTTTGGACGGGTGATGTATAATTTTATGCAATGAGTAAAGACGATTTATTTGCCAAGCCGCAACCACAGCTTGTTGATTTTGCTTTTACCGATGCGGTTGCGGATGTCTTTCCTGATATGATTCGCCGTTCAGTGCCCGGTTATGATACGGTGATTGCTTTATTAGGTGTACTAGCACGGCAATATGCTCAAGCTGATAGCCGGGTTTATGATTTAGGTTCATCATTAGGTGCAGCAACCTTATCCATGGCTCAGCAATTACGAGATCATTCCATTGATTTTATTTGCGTAGATAATTCTTCTGCGATGACACAGCGCTGTCAGCAAGTCTTAAAACGGCATATCCCCAATGGCAATGTTAGCATTATTTGTGATGATATTCAATCCATCACAATTGAAAATGCTTCTTTAGTTGTCATTAATTTCACACTGCAATTTCTAGCCCCCGAACAACGCTTAGGCTTGTTACAAGCTATTTATTCAGGGCTACGCTCTGGCGGAGCATTGGTTTTATCTGAAAAATTAAAATTTACGGATAAAACCGAACAGCAACAATTTACCGATTTGCATTATGAATTTAAGCGAGCCAATGGCTATAGCGAGCTAGAAATTAGCCAAAAACGTTCTGCCTTAGAAAATGTATTAATCCCCGATAGCCTTGAAGTACACAAAAAACGCTTAACTCAAGCGGGCTTTCAGCAGGTTTCACAATGGTTTCAATGCCTAAATTTTGCCTCATTTTTAGCTGTTAAACATTAAGAAACGATATGTTTCTATATAATTAATTCTTCGCTTGATACTGTCGACGATCATAACCTTCTTCATGCTTTTTATTTCTTTCTTGTAACTGCTCATTTGAAGAGATACAAGAATCCAAATCAGTAAGAATCCCATCACGCATATCATACACCCAACCATGTACATCAAGTTGATACCCCTGCTTCCAAGCATTTTGGACGATAGTGGTATTACAGACGTTCCTAACTTGCTCGATTACATTTAATTCACACAGTTGATTTAGTTTTTCAGTGTAGTCGCTGATTTCTGCTAATTTACCTGCGTGAAAACGTCGAACATCTTTAATATGCCGTAGCCAGTTGTCAATAAGCCCGTGATCTTTATCTTCCATGGCGGCTTCAATTCCACCACAACCGTAATGTCCGCAAACGATGATATGCTTAACTTTTAGCACTTCCACTGCATATTGTATGACTGAAAGTGAGTTTAAATCAGTATGTACGACAACATTAGCTATATTACGGTGAACAAATATTTCACCTGCAGGGAGATCAACAATCCTATTCGCAAGAATTCGGCTATCAGAGCAACCTATCCAAAGGTAATTAGGGGTTTGTTGTTTAGATAACTCGGTAAAAAGTTCAGGTTTTTTTTCTTTTTCTTTTTTTGCCCATGCTCGGTTCTTTCTAAAAAGTGATTCTAATTTTCTCATCGTCTTTATCGCTAGCCTTGCAGCCAAAAATCCATCCCTTTTGACAAAAATTCATCATAGCCTAAATAATGTGTACCGTCACATGAAAAGTTTAAACCAATAAAACCATTAACAATATTTAATGAACCTGAACGTAAATAGATGGTTTCATCCATAAAACGTAATGCTTTAAATTGCTCAAATACACGAATAATATCTAATGATGGAACAATAGCTCGTTCAAAATAGGGACGACGCGGATAGGCTAGGCAAATATCAGGGTCAAGCAATTCGTCAATGGTGAGAATACGGTAAATATAGGGATCATCAACATGCCAAATAGTAGCCCGACTGCTAGAGAAGTGAATTTGTGTATGATGGACACCATGTTCTAATATTAATGACTCAATTAAATATAGAACGTCATCTATTGATTTATCTAGTAGGCTTTCTACACGCTGCTGGGTAAATAAACTACTACGAATTGAAGGATCTCCCTTAATTTGTCGCCACTGATCTGTTTCTTTATAAATATCTCCAGTGTAAGGTAATTCCCGTAAGTCATAGTCAACACCAAGGTAACCAATACATTTTCCTTGTTTATTTTTTATCGCTTGAACAGCTGTCAATGAGGGACGTTTTTTATTTTTACTAATATAAGAGTCAGAAAGGACAAAATCTTTATCTTCTTGTAATATTTGCATATAAGGACGTGATGCACGGTTACGACCATAAGCATTTTGATATACTTTATCTCGACCTAAGGTTGAGCTTATTTGTATACCTTTGGTATCAACAACATAAATATGCTTACAAGATGATAACTGTTTACAAGCATTTGCTAATACTTGATCAACTTTTTCTTTATCTTCAAGTATATCAATTAATTGATTAGCCAGATTTTGAAGCGAGGAGCCTAGTTCTTTTGTTAAGTGCTCTCTTTGTTTTTTTATTGATTCTTTGAGGCTTAAATTCATAATATTTCCTGTTTAGCTAAAGCCAGGCTTTTAAGGTAAACGATCATATGCCAATGATTAATTAAGAAATGATACTGATTTTCATCTTTATTCCTTTGAAGTCTATCAATGATATAATAAACCTGAGTCCATAATTTCACTACGACAGGTAACACAAGCTACACTAATTAACATAGCTTGTGCATCTGCAAATAATCAAGGCTAATACTCTAACTGTAATCAGACTGACTTATTTAATCTGCATAGCGTTCAGCATAATCTTCCATTGCTGCGGTAATAACCTTCATAGCATGCTTTTTGCCATAGGCATTACCAATTCTGACTTTACTTTCTTTATGTGGAGAGATTTTATATGTATTAAAATAATGATCTAAACGCTCAATGAGTACATCAGGTAAGCATGATAAATCATTAGCATCACCCCACATATTGTCTGTAGCAAGTACAGCAATAATTTTGTCATCTGCTTCATCATCATCAATCATAGGCAAGCCACCTAAAACACGAGCATGTAAAAGAATATCAGAACGCGTGATAGGTCTTTCTGAAAAAACACAAATATCTAAAGGATCTTTATCGCCTTTCAAGTCTTTCCCCATTAATGCTGCTGTTCTGCTGCCACAATATGTTCTAGGAATAAATCCATAAAGTGAGGGTTGTAATGATGAGGCTCGTTGTGGTCGATCAACCATTAAATAACCTGTTTTTTTGTCTGTTTCATATTTCACGGGGTCAAATGGCGTGATTTCAATATAAGCATTAACAATTTCTGGGGCGTTTTCGCCCGCATCAAGCCCATGCCAAGGATGAGGTCGCCAACGATAAAAAGTTTCTGGAAAAGGCATTAGAACTCCTTAAAAATAAATATAAAAATACTTGAATGGTGAGAGTATATAGATTACTCAGGCGTTACTAAAGAACATCTAAGTAGGAGAGCATAAAAAAAGCGACCTTTATGGTCGCTTTTTTGTACTTAAATAGATACTTGTTTATCCAAACATTCCCTTCAACATATAGAAGAATATGATAGAAAGTACCGCTCCCGCAGGT
>JALWYT010000053.1 GCA_026992705.1 Thiotrichaceae bacterium | reverse complement strand
CTTCAAATTGTTTGCCCGTGTGCATAACAATTTCTATCGCCCCTTGTGCAATTAGCGGCAGTTCTTCTGGACGAAAAAAACCTTCCAATAAAACAATCGGTTTGCTTATACCAGCATCGCGTAAAGTCAATGCTTCCTCAAGAGAACGCACTGCAAAAGCATCAACATGGGATTCAAGCACCTCAGCAACTCTAACAGCACCATGCCCATAAGCATTGGCTTTGACTACAGCCATAATGCGCTGAGATGAGGCACAGGCTTGCACTCGTTGGAGGTTAGCGCGTAGGGCTGCTAAATCAATGATGGCACGAGTAGGACGGCTCATGTTGTTGATTCTCCATAAAAAGGTTCATTAAATGCTCTACTATTTTCAAAAGTTGTAGTTTCTCCCCGAAAATAGAGATTAACCGTACCAATGGGACCATTACGCTGTTTCGCAATAATAATTTCAGCTTTATTTGGTTCCGCAGTGTCCTCATTGTAAACAACATCTCTATAAATAAATACAATAATATCAGCATCTTGTTCCAAACTACCAGATTCTCTTAAATCGGACATTTTCGGACGTTTATCAGTCCGTTGCTCTAAACCTCGATTCAATTGTGACAGAGCAACTATTGGCACATTCATTTCTTTTGCTAATGATTTCATGGAACGTGATATTTCCGAAACTTCATTGACACGATTTTCTTTATTACCAGTAACTTGCATCAATTGTAAATAGTCAATCACAACTAAACCAAGCTGCCCTTGTTCTCGCGTTAAACGGCGCACTCTGGTTCGCAACTCTGGTGGGCTTAAAGCTGGGGTTTGATCAATAAATAATGGTGCCGATTCCAACTGGCTCACCGCGTTTGTGATTTTATCCCAGTCATCATCTTTGATATTGCCTGTACGCACATTTTGTAAATTAACCTCTGATAAAGATGAAATTAAACGCATCGCTAATTGTTCGTCAGACATTTCCATGCTAAACACTGCTACAGGTAGCTTTTTTTTTATGGCTACATGTTGTGCAATATTCATCGCAAAACTGGTTTTGCCCATCGCTGGTCTCCCTGCTACGATAATCAAATCAGACTTTTGTAAACCAGAAGTTTGATGATCAAAATCTGTAAACCCTGTTGCTATGCCTGTAATTTCACCATCTTTTTGCGATAATATTTCTATACGTTCTAAGGTTTGACTAAGAATATTCTTTATTGGAACAAAACTATTTTTACCCTTAGCACCAATTTCTGAAATTTCAAATACCATTTTTTCAGCATTATCAAGCAATTCTGCTGTACTACGTCCTTGAGTATTAAAAGCACTTTCAGAAATTTTGGTACCCACACTCATTAATTGACGTAAAATCGAACGATCTCGTACAATTTTAGCATAAGCAATAATATTTGCAGCACTAGGCGTGTTTCCAGCAAGCAGCCCTAAATATTGGCTGCCACCAATTTCATTGAATTTATTATGCTTTTGTAACCATTCTGCAAGGGTAACGGGATCAAAAGGATTACCTTCTTCAGATAATGACTTTATGGCGCGGAATAAAATCTGATGCTCTGGCTGATAAAAATCAGTTTCTCCCATCATTTCAGCAATTGAAAGCCAAGCATCATTATTGAGCATTAATCCGCCCAATACCGATTGTTCTGCTTCTCTTGAAAAGGGCTGCTTTTTTAGAGGTTCAAGGGAATTATTGGGATAAATTGGCTCCGACATAGAAGCAATAATAGTAACCGTTGGTTATTGCGAAGGAGTACAAGTTAAGTTAAAGCTTGTACTCCAATAACCGTCAAATTAATTGATATTGACAGATGAGTGAGGAACAGGGAGAGAGGAAGGGTGAAAACCAATTAGCTTTCAGCAATCACTTGAACAGTTACATAAGCATCAACATCTGGATGCAAATGAACTTCGACATCATATTCCCCAAGATGTCGTATAGGCTCAGCTAAACGGATTTCTTGTTTAACAATTTTTATTCCGCCTTCACTAATTGCTTTTGCAATGTCAGCAGCAGTAACGGAACCAAAAAGTTTACCTTCCATGCCCACTTTAGCTGCAATTTCGACAATAATTTCTTCTAATTGAGTTGCACGCGCTTTAGCTTTACCTAGTGCATCTGCTTGTGCCTGCTCAAGTTCAGCACGACGGCTTTCAAATTGTGCCAGATTTTCAGCAGTAGCTGGTTCAGCTTTTTTTTGAGGAATGAGATAATTACGAGCGTAGCCGTTTTTAACTTGGACTTTATCACCTAGATTGCCTAGATGTTGAATTCGGTCCAAAAGAATAACTTCCATTATATAACTAACCTTATATTTTTTAGTAAAAGGACAACCACTGGGGTTGCCCATTATTTTATTTATAATAACGATGATTAATTATCATGTGCATCACAATATGGCAATAATGCTAAATAACGAGCGTATTTAATGGCTCTGGTTAATTG
>JALWYT010000052.1 GCA_026992705.1 Thiotrichaceae bacterium | reverse complement strand
ATGTAGCCGCCAACATGGACTCATTTGGTACCCACTACATGATTAACCCATTTGAAATATTTGCTGGAAAACTCCATACTGCCCTACACTATCCAGATTTAGTCTTATTACGAGAATGCTTAACCAACCAAAACCAAAAAGCCTCCTGTCTACCATTAACCCCCCCTCAAGAGGGTTTATGGGTACTCTGCGGCTATGGACGCTTTGGTAAAGCCATTTATAACCGACTCAAACAAGAAAAAAATATCAGATTAATAATAATTGAAGCTAACCTAGAAAGAACTGGCCTACCCGAAGTAAAATATGTCTCTGGGCGCGGAACTGAAGCCGACACTTTATTAGAAGCCGACATCACTCAAGCAGTAGGCATTATTGCAGGCACAGATGACGACGTAAACAACCTCTCAATTATAATGACTGCCCGCGAACTAAATCCTAAACTGTTTATCGTAATTAGACAAAATAAAAGCGACAACCAGATTATTTTTCAAGCCGCCAAAGCAGATATTACCATGCAACCAAGTCAAGTCATTGCTAATCATATCAGAGTTCTATTAACAACTCCCTTGCTGGTTGATTTTATGCGTTTAGCCAAACAACATGGAAATGATTGGAGTGCTAGGTTGATCAATCGCCTAAAAAAATTATTAAAATCAACCCTACCTGATATTTGGGAAATGAAAATTGACGAAGAATCAGCTCCTGCTATTTGTGAAGTAGGCTCGACAACTAATAGAGTTATTAGTTTGCAATGTTTACAAATGGATCCTAGAGATCGCCGTGATCGCTTATCTTGTTTACCCCTATTGTTGGTACGCGGAGAAGAAAAAATCTTGCTGCCTGATGAAACTGAGCGTTTAGGAAAAGGAGATAAAATCTTATGGTGTGGAAAACAAGGCAGCGCAGCATGGATGGAATGGACTTTACGTGATCCTTCAGTTTTAACTTATTTAACAACTGGAAAAATTATTTCTCGTGGCTACCTATGGAGATGGCTACAAAAACATTAACTACAAAGGAATATAAAACATGTTTTACTACACCCCACCTCGCAACTTACTAAATAATAAAATCATCTTAGTCACAGGCGCGGGTGATGGCATCGGAAGAACGGCTGCTAAAACTTATGCCAAATATGGTGCAAAGGTAATACTATTAGGACGCACTATCAAAAAGCTGGAATCCATCTACGACGAAATCAACAAAGCCGAATATCCTCGTCCTGCGATTTATCCAATGAACCTTGAAGGTGCAACTCCAACTGATTATGACAATTTAGCGGAAACTATAAGTAAAGAATTTGGGCGATTGGATGGCTTACTACATAATGCTGGTATTTTAGGCACATTAACGCCTATTGAGCATTATGACATTAAACAATGGTATCAAGTTATGCAAGTCAATCTCAATGCCCCATTTATGTTGACAAGGGCATGTTTAGGCTTACTCAAAGCGGCTCCTGATGCCTCAATTATATTTACATCTTCCAGTGTTGGGCGTAAAGCTAAAGCCTACTGGGGCGCGTATGCGGTTTCTAAATTTGGCATTGAGGGCTTGATGCAGATTTTAGCTGATGAACTTGAAACTAATACCAAAATTAGAGTCAATAGTATTAATCCAGGTGCAACGCGCACAGTAATGCGAGCTGAAGCTTATCCAGGGGAAGATGTTAAAACTGTTACTCCACCAGAGGCTATTATGCCTTTGTATCTTTATTTGATGGGGGCTGATAGTGCCGAGGTGAATGGGCAGGCGATGGATGCACAGTGATTTGATTGAACCGAAATCTGGATGCCATTAAGTTAAGAGGGCAACCGATTGCCCCTACCAACGAAGTAAACCGTTAGATTATGTAGGGGCAATCCCTTGTGGTTGCCCTTAACTTAATGGCAGTGAACCGAAATCTGGATGCGTAACATCAGTTACTAAGCAATAAAAATCACTGGCTGTTTACCTTTTTTAAAAATAGAAAAATCGGTTTTTTCCATAGCATATTCAACTGCTTCTATGAGTTCTTTTCTGGAATATCCCACAGGTTTGTTTCCCAATTCCAGTCTTAATATCCTAAAAAATTCACTCAGACTACGAAGTATTTGTTCAAAAAATCTATTACCATGTTGATGAGCTTCATCTATCATAAATGTAAACATTTTTTCAGCTTTATCTGTCAATAAGTCAGGATATTCTTCTAATACACTGATGCCTTTATCCCGTGTATAGGCATCTAACCACATCAATACATTTTTAAAAAGTTTCATTAAATCAAATGGTTCTGTATATTTCATTACCTTTGAAAGGCGTTTGGCTGTATTCTCGTTTCTGTCTCTTGTATGTTTTATAGCTGTTAATAATGCAATGTCTTTCTTTGAGAGGGAGTTTTTAACCGTTTTGAATAAAATTTGACGGACTGAATAATGTTTTACAAGCTCCGAATCGTTGTTTTTTTTGGACTCTTCTATTAGTGAATCAAATAGTTCAT
>JALWYT010000051.1 GCA_026992705.1 Thiotrichaceae bacterium | reverse complement strand
AATACACTTAAAATCAAGCCCTGATTAGAGCTTGTAGTACTTAGAGCTTGTAGTACAATGCATGGAATAAATTTTAATAGGAGTTCTCTCTTGAGCCAATTAATCGAAGTTACTGTTCCTGATCTGGGTGATTTTACTGATGTCGAAGTCATTGAAGTCCTTATTTCCGAAGGAGATCACATTCAAGCTGAAGATTCACTGATTACGGTTGAGTCTGATAAAGCCTCGATGGAAATTCCTTCGTCACATAGCGGTATTGTTAAAGAAGTTTTAGTCGCGTTAGGTGATAAGGTTTCCACAGGTTCGGCGGTTGTTAAATTAGAAGCGAGTGAAGATACGGCGAGTTCTGATAATGATACTGCGGCAGAAGCGGAAACTCCTGCGGTAGAGGAACCTACCCCTGCTCCAACAGCACCGCAGTTTACGGGAGAGGTTAATAAATCTGCTCAAGTCGTTGTACTGGGTTCGGGACCAGGGGGTTATACCGCTGCTTTCCGTGCAGCTGATTTAGGCTTAAATGTTATTTTAATCGAACGCTACGAGAATATCGGCGGGGTTTGTTTGAATGTTGGTTGTATTCCTTCCAAAGCGTTATTACACACGGCTCAAGTGATTAATGAAGCTAAGGAATTTGCGGCTCATGGGGTTAGTTTCGGCAAGCCTGAAATTGATATTGATAAAATCCGTGCTTACAAAGAAGGCATTATCAGCAAGCTAACAGGAGGATTAGCTCAACTGGCGAAGCAACGCAAAGTTGAGATTGTTACGGGCTACGGGAAATTCACATCAGCCAATACCATTGAAGTCGTAAATAATCAGGGTGATAAAACGGTGGTTGGTTTTGAGAACTGTATTATCGCAGCAGGCTCTAGCGTAACCAAACTCCCCTTTATTCCTTGGAATGACTCTCGCGTAATGGACTCTACCGATGCCCTTGAGTTGGAGGAAGTGCCAGAGAAATTATTGATTGTTGGCGGCGGCATTATCGGGCTGGAAATGGCAACCGTTTACGATGCTCTTGGCTCGAATATCACAGTGGTTGAGTTATCGCCTAGCCTAATTCCCGGCGTGGATAAAGATATTATCCGCCCACTGCAACGCCGTATCCAAAAGAAGTACGACAATATTTATCTAAATACCAAGGTCACTGCCATTACACCAACTGATGAGGGCTTGGTGTGTAGCTTTGAAGGAAAGAATGTTCCTGAAAGCGAAACATTTGACAGCGTATTAGTGGCTATCGGACGCTCACCGAACGGTAAATTGATTGATGCGGAGAAAGCAGGTGTTGCCGTCAATGAACAGGGTTTTATTGATGTTGATAAACAAATGCGAACCAATGTTAATCACATCTTTGCCATTGGTGATATTGTCGGGCAACCTATGTTGGCACACAAAGCCACGCATGAAGCCAAAGTTGCCGCTGAGGTTATCGCAGGGCATAAATCCTTCTTCGATGCTCGCACGATTCCATCCGTCGCCTACACTGATCCAGAAATCGCATGGATGGGCAAAACTGAAGAACAGTGCAAGGCAGAAGGCATTGCCTATGAAAAAGGCGTATTCCCTTGGGCAGCCAGCGGACGCTCATTGTCCATCGGCAGAAATGAAGGCATGACTAAAACCCTATTCGATAAAGAAACGGGCAGAATTATCGGCTGTGCCATCGTCGGCACAAACGCAGGTGAATTAATCGCAGAAGCCGTACTCGCCCTAGAAATGGGAGCCGATGCACAAGATATTGGCTTAACGATTCACCCACACCCCACACTATCAGAAACCATCAACTTTGCCTCTGAAGTTGCTGAGGGAACGTGTACGGATATTTATATGCCGAAAAGATAAATTTTATGTTTGATTTTCTTAGGAAATTTAATGTAACAATACAAAAATAACTAGACGAGGTTAAAAACTCATCTAGTTAAAATAATACTATTGTCGGCTAATAGCTTCTGTAGATGTCGATGGAGTTTGAATATCAGCTAAACTTGCTGTTACTATTATTCTGCACTTTAAGGGTTTAAATGTACATACCAGCCTAATTTCTACTTTTTTCTGTTCCGCTTTTTTCTTTCCTTTTTTTACAATAGTATGAATATACTCTGCATCTCCTTCTTTTAGTTTATAGCCTTTTTTCACTAGGGCATGATTTAATTTTTTTACTACCTGTTTTACTGGTTCATGTTCATTAATTGAAATACTAACACTTTGTTGAGGTACCGCATATGATATTGACAACACTGAAAATAAAAGAAAAAAGCTAATAATTAAAAAAAGGGTGATATGTTTGATATGATGCTTAGTCATCGTAACTCTCCAGTTATTTAGATTTCAAGATTATAATAGAGGCTAAATCACTTCTATATTATTAAAAGCGGAGAAATAAACTAAAACAGCTCAAAATATTTTATCTAAATCTTAAAATAGAATATTTTTTAATTTTTTAACCGCAGTGCATTTAAAACGACTAATAAAGAAC
>JALWYT010000050.1 GCA_026992705.1 Thiotrichaceae bacterium | reverse complement strand
GTTAAATACATAAACTGTTACTTTATAATTTCCAATCTCAGAATCTTGTATTTCTTCTGAAAAAGTTTCACTTATATATTTATTATCATTTGTTTCAAGTCGGTGTTTTAATCCGAACAAATCACGCTGAAGATTTCTATCTTTTGGATACCTTTCTTTAGTATCAATTGTATAAATAGGTAGAGCGGGCTGAAATAAATATTCATTAATACTTTGGTTCAAGTCTCTTGAAATAACTGAACGAGAGCCGCTAGGTAAGTTATAGGAATAAAGTTTAATAATTGTTCCTGTGATAAACTTACGATTATAAAGTCCTAAATCTAAGCCTTCATCTAGAAGTTTAAATCTTGGAATCTCATTATGAATTGTCAAATATTCATACCATGTATTTTTCTTAATTTTCTTTTCAGCCTCAGATAAAGGATGTTTTCTAATTAGCGTAAAACCAAAGTCTCCACTTTTATCAAAGCGTCTTGATGCAATCAGTTGGTAACGTTGTTTTCCACAAAAAACAATCGCACCTGAACCTCCCATATTATACTTTCCTTGAACAAAATGAATTTCATTTTTGTTTCCACGTAGTAAAGAAAGAAAAGTATCACTAAATTTATCTGGGTGTTGTCCTTCTCCATTATCATAAATAATTAGAGATGTATTTCTCTTCCTATCTTTATAGGAACCGTCAGCAATTACTTGAATATCTTCAGCCTGAAGCTGTCTCTTTTTAGCTAAATCCCAATTGGAGGAATCAGGAAAATATCTTAAAATTGCTTCGTCAACACTCTGAGGAGCTTGTGTTGATTTTGGATCAATCCCTTCCTCCAAACATTTTTTCATTAAAATAGCATCAATCGAATTAGTTAGTTTTTCGACTAACGCAGGAATAGCAGATGCCTGCTGATTTTCTATCACACCAAAGAAGCTTTCATTATCTCCATATGGATGCCAACCAATAGAGTCATCATTAACCACCTGATTTATGACTTTGTTAACATCATTTTCTGTTGATGCTTTATACAATTTAGTGAATAACATCTTTGCTTTCATTTTTAAAGCTACCTTGATAATTCAATTGATATTTCTTATGTAAGTTAAATGATGATATTTTACATTCTTAATTGATGTTACAAAAAATAATCTGTTAATTGGATACATTCTTTTGTTACAAAAAGTTGTTATATTAGCTCTAGCTCGAATAGAATTTATGAAGTAACTTTTACGTTTTCCTTCCTCGTCTAATATCTCATGCTATAATGTCTATAAGCTTTTTAACAAGGATAGAGTGGTGGATACTTTTCAAAATTTTCAAATAAATCTCCTTCACATTTTGCTGATGCAGTTCATGTAACACAAAGTGAATTAGATCAACAAATATTGCTTCTAGCTAATCTTAGTTTTGATGCATTCCTTCAGCGTTTAGAAGGACACTTTGTTTGGTAAGGGGGTTCTGATTGCTGATGAAACCATTCTTGAAAATGTTAAACTATAGGAAATACACAAAATGCCAAAACTACAGAATGGTTAGAAAAGTAACTTGTATTACAACAAATAAAGAGCAGCCATCTGATTTGGACTATTGGCAAAGTCGTAGTATTTCAGAATGTATTGATGCAATTGAAGTGTTGCGTGAATCTTATATGAGTTATCAAAAAGATGTTTCACAAAGACTTCAAAGAGTTTATTGAATTGCAAGTGGACGTTCTAAAAATACCGAAGAGCTTAAAGATGAATCCGTGACTCCACTACAGTATATAGTATAAGCTATTGATTCATATTAAAATATTAATTAAGTGAAAATTATGATTACACTAAAAATTGACAATCAAGAAACTGAAAAAGAGCTTCTAGCTTTCGTCAAAGCTCATAAAAAAGCATAGATAGAAGTTACTATTGAGGCAATTCAACAGTTTATGCTCTCATTTAAAGGCAGTAGTATAACGTATACTAAAAAAATGTAGATGATCATAAGCATATTATACAAAAAGATTATGATGTTGATAATACGGATAACATCGCTGTAGATCATATCCATGGTAGTGCAGAATATATTCATAACTTAAGAAGATAATAAATTATGATTTTTTTGGATAGCTGTATCGTTATTGATTATATTAACGGAAAGATAGATATATCTGATGATAAAAAAGCGATTATTGTACCCATCTCACCTAATATCCCATTGCTATAATGACTCTAAGCTTTTTAACAAGGATAGAGCTATGAATGTTGTTCAAAATTTCCAAATAAAATCTCCCCCTCATTTCGCTGATACAGCTCATTTAATACAAAATGAATTAGATCAACAAATACTGCCTATGGCTGCTTTGAAAATGTTTGAGTTGGAGAAAATTTCCTCTAGTAAGGCAAGAGAGCTTGCGGGAATGTCACGGGTTGAGTTTCTGGAAAAATGTGGACAGTATAAAGTTAGTATTTTTAATTACGATGATGATGAGATAGAAGCAGAGTTACAACGTAATTTAGATACACTGGAAAAACTTGATCTATGATTGTCGTGATATCTGGTTAAAATCATTTTTACAAAAGGACTCCTATGCAACATCAACAACAATTTGACGAAATCCTCGATTCACTTGGTAATAACTCAGCAGAATTTTTTATGGCTGCTCGTCTTTATCATGCAAAAAAAGTAAGCTTTTCGAAGGCTGCATCTCTAGCCAACCTCAGTTTTGATGCATTTCTTCACCGTTTAGAGGAGTATTTTAGTAGAGGGTTTCTAATTGATGATGAGTCTGTTCTTGACGATATAAGATCATAGGAAATACACAAAATGTCAAAACTACAAATGGTCAGAAAAGTGACTTGTGTTACAACAAATAAAGAACAACCATCTGATTTGGACTATTGGCAAAGCCGTAGTATTTCAGAACGTATTGATGCAATTGAAATGTTGCGTGAATCTTATATGAGCTATCAAAAAAATGTTCCACAAAGATTTCAGAGAGTTTATCGAATTACTCAACAAACATGAGGTTGAGTATTTATTAATTGGTGGATATGCATTAGGTATTCATGGATATCCACGTTATACAGGGGATATAGACCTCTGGATAAAACCAGAAAAAGATAATGCAAAGCGAGTGCTTGTCGTATTAAGTGAGTTTGGCTTTGGTGAATTAGACCTTGCTGTAACTGATTTTACTAAGCTAGGCAATATTATTCAGCTTGATTATCCTCCATTACGTATTGATTTACTAACACAACCTGATGGTGTTAATTTTTCGGACTGTTATAAAAAACGTCTTGATGTCAGGCATGATGAATTGTTAGTTCATGTAATTAGTTTAGAGGACTTCATAGCTAATAAACGAGCAAGTAGACGCTCTAAAGATATTGAAGACCTTAGAACATTAAAAAAATATTAACCCACCTAAAAAGCACACTTTGTTAGCAGATATAAGACAAATCAACTTCGGCAAAAAAATAGCCCAAACCCTTTATTTCAGCAGTGATGCAATGGCTTTATTGCCGACTAATCTGCGTCAGTGGCTTTCTCAGTATGAAGAGCCTGTGGCAGTTGCTCCAGGTGTGTTTTTTGTTTTTAAGAATAAAGACACTGAGCAGTCTTTTCTTGAGCAGCGTTATCGGCATCGTAGCGTTAATCGCCTCTCTAGCCGTATTCCAAAACCTACGCAAGCTGAAAAACAGAAGGCTTTTTATGAGCAACATCAAGCCGTACTCGATGCTTTATGGCAGTGCTGGTTAGCTTTGGCTCGCCCGCCTCTTGAGTCTGAATTTTCTGAAAGTGAGCAGATTATAGAGATTTTCACCACATGGAAACGTGGTTTGAACTTTTTGCAGCGTTATCATGGTGATGAAGCATTGAAGCTTGCGTTTGATGCGAGGCAAGATGATTTGCGGGTGTATTTTGCTATGCGATTATTTGAGCAAAAACGCATCTACCGTAAATTGCCAGAGGGCTTGCAACGTGATGTAAAAGCCTTTTTCAACACTTATAAAGGAGCACAGGAGGAAGGGAAAAAGCTATTATTCTCCGCTGGAAACTCTGAAAATATTTATGCTGCCTGCCAGCAAGCCTTTGCGGATGGTTATGGCTATTTAGATGAAGAAGCTGCTTTAACGCTACATACTTCCTTAGTTTCCTATTTATCGCCTGTATTGCGTGTTTATATCGCCTGTGCGACACAGTTATACGGTGATATTACCTCTGTTGATTTGGTTAAAATCCATTCTCTAACAGGCAAATTATCCTTAATGATCTACGATGATTTTGAAGATCAAGCACTACCCCGCATGGTTGAGCGGATTAAGATTCGCTTGTTTGATCAGCGATTAGAATTTTATAGCTATGGCGATGAGTTTACCCCGCCTTATCTGTATCTAAAATCTCGTTTTATTAATCAAGACTTCCCTCATTACGATCAACAAGTGGCTTTTGATAAGGCATTAGCATCTATTGAAAGTCTGGATTTATCAGGCTACGGAATGCCTGCTGATGATTTTGATGATCAGCTTTACAAATTGTGGCTTGAAGTGGATGGCTTTGAGTTAAAATCCTCCAGCCGATTACCCAATCTGGACGACCCTTGCGGTAAATATCACCGTTTCCGCGATTTTATTGAATGCGGCGAAACACAAGCCAAAACAGGACTGGCTAATCTGCCAAAGCAGCTTGAGAGCTACAATGCTTTGGTCAAGCTTGCGGTTAATATTATTGATCCTGTTATGGATTATTTTGGTGGCATTGAGCTGACTTACGGTTTTTGCTCACAGGAACTTGCCAAACAAATCCCTGCCCGAATTGCACCTAATTTAGACCAACACGCAAGCCACGAACTCAATACACGCGGTAATCCCATCTGCAAACGCTTAGGAGCTGCCTGTGATTTTATCGTTCCAGATGAAAGTATGTTAGAAGTCGCCCAATGGATTGTTGAGAATACACCGTTTGATCGCCTGTATTTTTACGGGGATGATTTGCCAATCCATGTAAGTTATGGCAAGGAGCATAATCGCAGTATTGTAGTGATGAAGGTTGCGGTGAGTGGGCGATTGTATCCTGTGGTAACTAAAAGGGAAGATTTTTGCTTGTTTAATTCTCCTAGCTAAAACCCGAATACTCGGTATAATCGCCCCTTTGCAAAAATACTTGAGTATAGCGTTGTGATTGAGAATTTAAGAAATATTGCCATTATTGCCCACGTTGATCATGGAAAGACGACCTTAGTTGATAAATTGCTAGAGCAATCAGGTACATTGGGGGAGCGTGCTAATGTTTCTGAACGAATGATGGACTCGAATGAGTTGGAGCAGGAGCGTGGCATTACGATTTTATCTAAGAATACGGCGATTACCTGGGATGATTATCGGATTAATATTGTGGATACACCGGGTCACGCGGACTTTGGGGGTGAAGTTGAACGTGTCTTGTCAATGGTGGATTCAGTATTATTGATTGTTGATGCGGTTGATGGTCCAATGCCGCAGACGCGTTTTGTAACGCAAAAAGCCTTTGATATGGGTTTTAAGCCGATTGTGGTGGTGAATAAGATTGATCGCCCAGGTTCTCGCCCTGATTGGGTAGTTGATCAAGTATTTGAATTATTTGATAAATTAGGGGCAACCGATGAACAATTGGATTTCCCTGTTGTTTATGCCTCGGCATTAGAGGGGTACGCTGGGCTGGATGAAAATGTGAGCGGTGGAGACATGACCCCCCTATTCCAAGCAATTATTGATCATGTTAGCCCACCTGATGTTGATCCTGATGCTCCTTTTCAATTACAAGTCAGTTCATTGGATTACAATTCTTATGTGGGGCTGATCGGTATCGGTCGCATTAAGCAGGGTAAAATTAAGGCAAAGTCAGCCGTTAAAGTAATTGATCGACACGGCAATATTCGCTCTGGGCGTATTCTGCAAATTCTTGGTTTTCATGGTTTGGAACGCGTGGAAGTTGAGGAAGCTCAGGCTGGGGATATTGTGACATTCACGGGGATGAATGAGCTATATATTTCCGATACGGTTTGCGACCCTGATCATGTTGAAGCTTTGCCGCCATTGACGGTTGATGAGCCAACTGTGACCATGACCTTCCAAGTCAATACTTCACCTTTTGCTGGGCAAGAAGGCAAATTCGTAACCTCACGAAACCTTCAAGAGCGTCTTGAGCAGGAGTTATTGCACAATGTTGCTTTGCGAGTTGAGCCTACCGATGATCCCGATAAATTCCGCGTATCAGGTCGTGGTGAATTACATTTGGGGATTTTGATTGAAAATATGCGTCGTGAAGGCTACGAGCTGGCGGTATCGCGTCCTGAAGTGATTATCCGCGTTGATGAAGATGGCACAAAGCATGAGCCATATGAACACATGACGGTAGATGTTGAGGAAGAAAGCCAAGGCACGGTTATGGAAAAGCTGGGTACACGCCGTGCTCGTCTTATCAATATGGAACCTGATGGCAAAGGGCGTGTGCGTTTGGATTATACCATTCCATCGCGGGGCTTAATTGGCTTCCAAACAGAATTTATGACCGCAACTTCGGGGACGGGGCTACTTTATCATAGCTTTGATTCTTATGGTCCTTATCAAGAGGGCAATATTGGTCAACGCAGCAAAGGCGTGTTGATTTCAAAAGTGCAAGGCAAGGCTTTGGCTTATGCACTATTTAATTTGCAGGATCGCGGGAAGTTGTTTATTGGGCATGGCGATGAAGTGTATGAAGGCATGATTATCGGCATGAATAGCCGTGATGACGATATGGTCGTCAACCCGCTTAAAGCCAAGCAATTAACCAATATCCGAGCGGCAGGAACGGATGAAAACCTAATTCTAACCAAGCCAATCCGCATGACGCTTGAACAAGCTCTTGAATTTATTGATGATGATGAATTAGTGGAAGTGACACCTGAGAGTATTCGTATTCGCAAAAAACTATTGACTGAAAACGAGCGTAAACGAGCGAGATTAAAAAAGTCAAAAAGCTAAATACTTTTTGATTTATAACAATATCTTATTGCATAGAAAACCATAATATTAGCCATGAAATTAATTATTTTCATGGAGTATTATTATGGGACTTGAAACACAAATCATTGTACTGTCTGCGTTTACTCTTATTTTTATATTTAGCATGTTAGGTTTTGTATATTGGAAGCTAACCAGTCTTTCAAAAAAGGCACCAAAATCTGATACTTTTGAAGACAGTAAATAAAATACATAATTAAACAAGGATAATTATACGACTCCAGGTTAGGAGATATCATTTCCTAACCAAATAATATAATTATCCACCATTCACCCAGTCCCTAGCACGCAAATAATCGCTATAAAGCTTTGCTTCTTCGCTGCCTGCTTCGGGCTGCCAGTTATATCGCCATTTTACTAAAGGTGGTAATGACATAAGGATAGATTCAGTACGTCCGCCTGATTGCAGTCCAAATAATGTGCCTCGATCATAGACTAGGTTAAATTCAACATAGCGACCACGGCGGTAGAGTTGGAAATCACGTTGACGTTCACCGTATTCGTCGTTTTTGTGCTTATTGACAATAGGGCAGTAGGCTTCGATATAGGCATTACCTACGCTTTGCATAAATGCAAAACTCTTTTCAAACCCCCATTGATTAAGATCATCAAAGAATAATCCGCCAATACCACGAGGTTCATTGCGGTGCTTTAGGTAAAAATAATCATCACACCATTTTTTATATTCGTCATACACCTCTTCACCAAAAGGATCACAAGCCGCTTTGGCTTTTTGATGCCATGCAATGCAATCTTCATCATCACCATAATAGGGTGTTAAATCAAAACCTCCACCGAACCACCAAATAGGATCAGTTCCTTCTTTTTCTGCAATAAAAAATCGCACATTGGCATGAGAGGTGGGAACATAAGGATTATGAGGGTGAATAACCAGCGATACACCTAAGGCTTGAAAGCTTCGTCCTGCCAATTCGGGGCGATGTGCAGTTGCTGAGGCAGGCATATTATCGCCGAATACATGCGAGAAATTGACTCCACCTTGTTCAAAAACCGCTCCATCTGCCATAACCCGAGAGCGACCACCACCACCTTCCTGTCTATCCCATGTTTCTTCTAGGAATGTGGCTTTGCCGTCCTCTACTTCGAGTTGTTGGCAAATAGTATCTTGTAGTTGAAGTAGGTAATCTTTAACAGCTTGAATATTAGGTTGAGACATTGTTTTATCCATTCTATAGGGGTAGCTACTCCGTCTAATAAGTGGAAAATACGGTAAGTGGAGTAGTTACTACAGTTGATTATAAATACTGTGACCAATCGATGCTTTTATCCCCAAAAACAAGAAAATACGGGTTAAGCAAGTCATCTTTGGTATTGTATCGCATAGGCTGTAAATCTAAAGTGGTTAATAAACCGCCCGCTTCTTCAACGATACACTGAGCC
>JALWYT010000049.1 GCA_026992705.1 Thiotrichaceae bacterium | reverse complement strand
AATTGTGGGGTAATTCATAGGTTTGAAGCTGTGATAAATTGATAATTTGGGTATTTTAACGCTAGTTTTAATGTCTCTTAAGTTTTTTCTTTAGCCAAAACCGTAAAAGTCTCTCAAATAGTAATAGGGCTAAGATGACAGCATAAATTAACGGTTCCCGCGTGTCAGCTTTAACTAGCCACCAAAAATGTAAAATAGCCAAAATAGCAATGGGATAAATTAGCTGGTGTAGGCGTAGCCAATTTTTTCCAAGCTTTCGGATTGCGGTGGTGGTTGAAGTAGCAGCAAGAGGAATTAGCAAAATAAATGACAACATGCCAACGGTGATAAAAGGACGTTCTAAAATATCGGAGATAATTTCTTGCCAATCAAATGATTGTTCCAAGCTGATATAAATAACAAGGTGCAGTACGGCATAAAAAAACGCATATAAACCCAACATTCGGCGTAAGCGTAGCAACTGTGCCATACCGGTTAAGCGTCGCAATGGCGAAATAGCAAGCGTGATGAGCAGAAAACGTAGCGTCCAATCACCTAAATTGCGGATGATGGTTTCAACAGGGTTTGCCCCTAGCCAGTCATAGAATATCCCTGCTGTTAAATAGGCAGCAGGTAGTAGGGAAATAATAAATAGCAAAGGTTTAAGGACTTTAGTGAAATAAGGCTCAGGAATTCGCATTAGAAAAATTTCTTTAAGTCCATACCTTGATACATACTAGCAACTTGCTCGGTATAGCCATTGAACATTAGCGTATCACGCTTTAACAATTCACCAATACGCCGTTCACGTTTTTGACTCCAACGAGGGTGGGGAACATTGGGATTGACATTGGAATAAAAGCCATATTCATTAGGAGCCGCTTTCATCCACGCAGAAATGGGTTGTTTTTCAACAAAACTTATTCTGACAATGGATTTGATATTTTTGAAACCATATTTCCAAGGCACAACTAAACGCAAAGGAGCACCATTTTGATTAGGCAAATCCTTCCCATAAAGTCCTGTTGCTAATAGCGTGAGTGAGTTCATCGCCTCATCCATGCGTAACCCCTCCACATAAGGCCAATCTAAAACATCGCGACGTTGCCCGGGCATTTGCTTTGGGTCATACAGTGTTTCAAATTGCACATATTTGGCTTTTGACGTGGGCTTAAAGCGTTTGATTAAATCACCAAGTTTAAACCCCTGCCAAGGGATAATCATTGACCAGCCTTCCACACAACGGAAGCGGTAAATATGTTCTTCAATATCATGCGGCTTTAAAATATCTTCCAGTGTATAAGTGCCTGCTTTTTCGCATTCACCATTAATTGTGACTGACCAAGGTGAGGTTTTTAAAGTATGTGCATTTTCAGCAGGAGCTTCTTTGCTAGTGCCAAACTCATAGAAATTATTATATGTGGTGATATTTTTATAGGAGGTCGCTTCTTCATCACCCAATTTATAAACTTTGGCATAAGCGTTGGACGATATGCCTAAGCCTGCTAGTGATAAACCGATTCCTGTTTTAATAAAATCACGACGTGATAGATAGGTACTGTAATCGGTAACTTCACTTTCACGAATATCGGGGGATTTTTTTATTAGCATGATTACCTCTAAATTTAGTGCACTTTTTTGTAATAAGGTTTATATGCTTATAACACTTATTTTTAATAAACGCTTATTTTTTAGATAATCCGAGCTAGATTTAGTTTGCTAGTCTTTTAGTATTGTTATTAATCGCAATAAACTCATCATAATCAGAGGTATATTTTTCAGTTAATGGTTTTTTAACTATTTGGGATTTCATATTAATATGATTGTCCTCATTATCAATCCGACAATTAGCCCTAGGACGTTTAAAGGGTGAATTGACAAAATGTGTGTAAAGAATAGGGGCACAGTATTTATTATCTAAAACACTGTGTGATACACCATAAAAACTGAACAAATAAGCATTATTACCAAAAGAAGCAGCAGAGTCAATTGCCCAATTACTTGGTGTAATAGGATCATCTTCACCTGAGAAAATCAGTACAGGTGTTGTACTTTCTTGTTCGCTATTAGGAGGCATAAGTGCAATATGCTGGTAGTTTTGATTCCAAATTTCACACACATCATACTCTTCTACTAAATAATAAGCTAAACGAGGAAATTTTTTCTTATAAGCCAAATATTTAGAGCGATCAGGATTAGTATTATCATGGCATTCTACTGCCCAATATACGGCATCATTTGATGATGCATCAAATTGGATAGCAACATAATCATCGACAAAGGGTTGGATACCATATGTATCATTTCTTTCAAGCTCAAATAAAGCTTCAGTTAAGTAAGAAAGGATGTTAGTACGATATTCTGCTTGGAATAAAACAGCTAATAATGTTTCATCATTAAGTTGAACGTAATCAGAACCTAATTTAGGGTGATTGACTTTAATTAATAATGGCTTTTCACGCAGTCTGTCCATTAATCGCCAAAATCGTTTTCGAAAGGCATTAGTGCTGATTGAGCATGCAGAATCAACTTCACAATATCTGAAAATGCGTTCTAGACTTTCATTTAATAGCATTGGCCAATCTTCAAATAAATGGGCACTAGGCGGATAAACAGAATCTAATAGCATGGTGCGAACTTTTTCAGGAAAGCGTCGTTGAATTTCAATACCTAAGCGAGTACCATAAGAAACACTTTGAATATTCCACTGATCATAATTTAATGCTTCCATAATATTCTTCACATCAATAGCACTGTAATAAGTTGCTAATTGATCAATGGCAATGCCTTGGGATTTAAGCCGCTGCACACAAGATTTAGCAGCATAATAGTAGCGTTTAGCATTTTCCTTAGGGCTCGCTGGATCTGTTAAAAGTTTCTGAGCGTGCTCTTTATATTCTGGACAATTAATTTTAGGTAAGCTTAATCCGCTACCACGTTGGTCAAATAATACTAAATCACGTTTGAGCTCAGATAAATGTTCATTCCATTGGTTTAACCAAAACGTTTGAATAAACTCTGCATCAAGCCAAGCTGCAGCTCCTGGACCACCCGCAAGATAAATAATAGGGTCTTCTTTTTTATCACGCCCCGTGTAGTGGAAGACAACAACAGGCAATTTAAAAGCTGATTCAGTTGATCCAGCCGCAGGTGCTGTATGTAACCAAGCACATTCAATATCCTGATTAGGCAATTCAAACCAACAAGCTGTTTTTTGAAACTTAGCCCCGTTCTTTAGTTTAATAATATCTGTTGTTGGATTAATAGATACAGAAGTATTTGCTGCATTAAGCTCAGATACAAAAAATATTGATAGTAATATTGATATAATCGAAAACAATTTATGATTAGCCACGTTGAGTTCCCCAATAACCCTTCACTATATTGGGGCAAAAATTAGACCATTAGTCAAGCATCTAGATAGCTTACAACACTTCTCAATTTGGAGAATGCCCAATAACGGCATCTTATTGACCAATATTTATACAATAAGGCTAAGTAAACTGCTACAATTAAGTTTGATTTTCATTGAAAAAAATAGCTCTGATTCAATTACTTACTATTTCAATTTATGATAGCGAATTATTACGTTTTCTTTTTGTTAGTATTTTTATAATCGTCACGTTTTAATAAGTAATAAACAACAGCTAAAGCTAACACAACAAAGCCAAGAGCAAAAACTTTACTTGGATCGGTTTCTGATAAGTCAATAATAATTAACTTTCTTGTTAGGGCAAGTAAAGCAATCATCACAACGCCTTTAGCTTGGACAATATGTGACTGCCTATCTAACACCTTGAGAATTGAGTGTTTAAACTCCATAGCAATCAATAAGGTCATAATCATGCCAAAAATTAGTTGAAAAACTTTGTGATCTAATGGACTAAGCATATTGAAGAATAATACATTGATGACTTCTCTCGTAAGTTGTAATAAAGCAAATATTATGACAATACTAATAATAAAACTCAGAAAAATAGAAACGATATGCTCAAAACGTTCATAAAATGTCATTACTGCCCAGTAATTTTTAATATCTGATTTTGGGCATTCTGTTCGATCTTCAATTCTATCCATTCAATTATTTCCCTTGTAATAAAAAAGGCTAAGTAGCAATGGATTATAATGCTACTTAGCCTATTTGTTTTATATCTTCGTACTTACGATTTTTTAGTAAATACTATCTTATCACCCTGCAAATCACCGTAAATGGTATCACCCGGTACAAATTCACCTGCGAGCAATTGTTGTGATAATGGGTTTGCAATTTCCTGCTGGATGGCTCGTTTTAATGGGCGAGCACCGTACACAGGGTCAAAGCCGACTTTTGCTAATTGATCTAATGCCATATCAGAAAGCTCTAGGTGCATATCATTATCTTGCAATCGCTTATTAAGATGCTGTAGCTGGATACCTGCGATAGCACGAATTTGTTCACGGTTTAATGGATGGAACACAACGGTTTCATCAATACGGTTAATAAACTCAGGGCGGAAGTGGTTGCCAACCACATTCATTACCGCTGCTTTCATTTCATCGTAATTACTTTCGCCTGCCATATTCTGAATAATGTCAGAGCCTAAGTTTGAGGTCATTACGACAACCGTATTGCGAAAATCAACCGTGCGACCTTGCCCATCGGTTAAGCGTCCGTCATCTAATACCTGCAATAAAATATTAAACACATCAGGGTGAGCCTTTTCAATTTCATCCATTAAGATGACCGAATAAGGCTTGCGACGAACCGCTTCTGTCAAATAACCGCCTTCCTCATAGCCTACATAGCCAGGAGGTGCACCAATTAAGCGAGCCACTGAGTGCTTTTCCATAAACTCGGACATATCAATCCGCACCATCGCCTCTTCAGTATCGAATAAAAAGTTCGCCAAGGCTTTGGTCAACTCGGTTTTACCCACGCCTGTTGGACCAAGGAATAAAAACGAACCATTTGGACGATTCGGATCAGCCAAGCCTGAACGTGAGCGGCGGATGGCATTAGAGACAGCTTCAACCGCTTCTTCCTGCCCGATGACCTGCTTTTTAAGCTCCTGCTCCATGCGAAGCAGCTTGTCTTTTTCGCCTTCCAGCATTTTAGAAACAGGGATGCCCGTCCAGCGAGAAACCACCTCAGCGATTTCTTCATCGGTAACTTTATTACGCAATAACTGCATCTTAGCACCTTCTGCTTCCGCCTCAGCCGCTTGCTTTAATTGTTGCTCAAGCTCAGGAATCCGACCGTATTGCAATTCTGACATGCGTTGCAAATCACCAGCACGGCGAGCTGTTTCAAGCTCGGTTCTAGCATGGTCAAGTGCTTCCTTAATATGGCTTGTACCTTGCACGGAAGCTTTTTCAGCATTCCAGATTTCCTCAAGGTCAGCATATTCACGCTCTAGTGTGGCGATTTTTTCTTCTAAATCCTCAAGACGCTTGATTGAAGCCTTGTCTGATTCTTTTTTCAATGCCTCACGCTCGATTTTGTATTGAATTAAACGGCGTTCCAGCTTATCCATTTCTTCAGGCTTAGAATCAATTTCCATACGGATTACAGAAGCCGCCTCATCCATTAAATCAATCGCCTTATCGGGCAACTGGCGGTCAGTAATATAACGATGCGATAAGGTTGCCGCGGCAACAATCGCAGGGTCAGTGATTTCAATACCGTGATGCACTTCATAGCGTTCTTTTAAGCCACGCAAGATGGCAATCGTATCTTCCACTGTTGGCTCATTAACGAGGATTTTTTGGAAACGACGCTCTAAAGCAGCATCCTTTTCAATATATTGACGATACTCATCCAGCGTAGTCGCACCGATACAGCGTAGCTCACCACGAGCGAGAGCAGGCTTTAACATATTACCCGCATCCATTGCTCCATCGGTTTTACCTGCACCGACGAGGGTATGAATTTCATCAATAAACAGAATGATATTGCCTTCAGATTTGGCAATATCGCTAAGTACCGCTTTTAAACGCTCCTCAAAATCACCGCGATATTTTGCACCTGCCAACAATGCACCTAAATCCAGTGATAGCAATCGCTTATCTTTCACCCCTTCAGGGACTTCACCATTGACAATACGCTGAGCCAAGCCCTCAACCAATGCAGTTTTACCCACCCCCGGTTCACCGATAATAACGGGGTTGTTTTTAGTCCGACGCTGCAAAATCTGTACCATGCGGCGGATTTCTTCATCACGCCCGATAATAGGGTCAATCTTGCCCTGTTCAGCACGTTCGGTAAGGTCAATTGTGTACTTATCCAATGCCTGACGCTGATCTTCTGCATTCGCATCATTCACACTTTGTCCGCCACGCATATGATCAATCGCCTGTTCAATTGCAGCTTTATTCGCTCCTGCATTGCGAAGTAGATCGCCTAATGTACCTTTGTCCTCCACAGCGGCTAAAATAAATAGCTCCGAGGCAATGTATTGATCTTTACGTTTTTGAGCGATTTTATCGGTCTTATTCAGCAAACGATTCAATTCATTAGAAATATGCACATCGCCATTATCCCCCGACACAGAGGGCATGCGGTCTAACGTCTCACCTAACTGGGAACGCAAAATATTGACATTAACCCCTGCCTGCGTCAGCAAACCACGAGCTGTACCCGCTTCCTGATCAAGCAAGGCTGTCATTAAATGCACCGGTTCAATAAACTGATGATCTCGCCCAAGAGCAATGGATTGAGCATCTTGTAGGGCGAGTTGGAATTTACTGGTTAATTTATCCATTCTCATATTCTTTTACCTTTGGTTTTTTATCCTTTTAAACTGTAGGTTTTATGATTTATTTCAAGACCTTCTCAATAATATTTGAGATGTAGTATAAAAGAAGAATAGAGAAAAGGGTGTCATCTAACTGACAGAATATAGATTATTTCTCTACTGCTATGTCTTAGTAGGCGTACCTAACTTGTGTTTTAATATGAGTTGATAGTACAGGTATGAAACTTCTCAGCACTGCAATTATACTCGCATTTTTATTTGATACCCACAAATAAAAGTTGATTCATTGGCACTTATAGCCTAGCTGAAATGCTTGATTTAGAAGGGTTTTAGGGGAAAAGTTGATGCTCTGGAATTTTGAATTGGTGGCTACACCGGGATTCGAACCTGGGACCCCATCATTATGAGTGATGTGCTCTAACCAACTGAGCTATGTAGCCGAGGGATCGGTAATGTATCTATTAGCTTTATTTGTGTCAACCAATTTATTACTTCTTTAAAAATAAAGTATCTCGTTTGTTGTTATATCCTACCATTATTTTAAAGGCTTTCAAACTATCTCTGATATGCTAGTATGTTTATACTGGACACTGTTAATACGACAATATCACTATTCTGATGACAAAAAAACATAATCAATTAAGAAAAATATTTTATGGTTTATTATTTAGCTTAGTTGCTCAAATTAATACTAATACAACGATAGCGGCTCCACTTGTTTTTGAAACAAACCAATTAAATGGAGAGATTGCCGTAAAAAGTTGGAAAGATTTTAGAGATAAAAGCTTAGTTAAACAGCAGCTAGATTATTCTTGTGGTGCAGCATCTATTGCTACAATTCTGACTGAATATTACCAACAACCTACTACAGAAAAAAAAGTCTTAAAAGCAATTGGTAAAAGTAGTAAAGCCTCATTTGCCAATATGCGAGAAGCATTAAAAAAGCTTGGTTACAAAGGTGTAGGTATTGCAACTTCATGGGAGCAATTAACTAAATTAAAAATTCCTGTGATTTTATATGTAAAACAACGAAAAACAGATCATTTCACTGTAGTCAGCGGTATTAATGATACACATATTAAATTATCAGATTCATCCTTAGGCAATCGAATTTTGACCAGAGGTCAATTTAAAAAAATCTGGGAAACTAGAAAAGATAAGGAATTGAAAGGCAAAATGTTAGCAATTTTGCCACTGAAGAAAAAAGCAAATGTAAATAAGGCATTTTTCTCACCACCTAAATTTTCTCATGTGCCAACTGATATGTTATTAATGCGAGATTTTTAATACGGCTTTCCAACCGCACGGGGTTGACCGCGTTGGCGGTATTGGTATTGAAATTTGCGTCGCCATAAGCCTGATGGGTCGTCGGGAATGCGGCGTAGCCATTGTTCAGTGGCTTGTTGTAATTCGCGTTGTTGTTCGCTGAATTTTTTGCTGTCTTTTAGGGCATTGTCTTTATTTTTATCTTTTTTATTTTTTTCGGCTTCTTCTTGTTGTCTTTTCCATGCTTCTGCGGCTTTCTTTTCTTTTTCTTCTTGAGCTTTTTGCTTATCCGCTAGGGCTTGGTCTTCGCCCTTTTTGCCGTCTTTTTCAGATGGTTTTTTTTTGTCTGCTTTTTTTCCTTGCTTTTGTTGTTGGTTTTGTTGCTTCTTAGTCTGTTTTTGGTCGCTATTTTGTTGTTGATTATTATTTTGTTTTTGTTT
>JALWYT010000048.1 GCA_026992705.1 Thiotrichaceae bacterium | reverse complement strand
ATTCGAACGCATGACCTTCGTGTTCGGAGGCTGACACTCTATCCAACGGAGCTACGGGTGCATTATATATTGTGAAGGATACCTGACTTGGCTTATTGCGTCTATTTTATGATGCAAGTCACGATATATTAATTTTAAATCTAAAATTATCCACATTAATATTGGAGTATATTAGATTTTTTTAATATAATCGCTGGCATTTTATCATTTGACAATTTAATCATAGCTTGGGCGAAGTGTAAGATTGTTTAGTTTAAATACAGTCTTTTTTAAGCTTCAGGTTAAATTTATTCTGGAGAGCATAATGTCTTATCAAAAACCCCATGATCCAATGGCAAATATTGTAATAGCAATTGCTAGTGTTTCATTATTAATTGCTGTTTATGTATTAGTATCAAGTTTAGTTAATACAATTGGGAAAAATACAATTAATGCTAGTGAGGCTGATATAGCAAAAGCCTCTGCTGTAAAAATTGAAACAACAACAGGAAAAGCTCCTATTAATGAAAATATTGTAAAAATTGGTACAACTGAAGGTATAGTAACAGCAGGTGGTGCATCAAGTGGTCCAATGTCTGGTGAAGATGTATTTAAATCAACTTGTTCTGCCTGTCATTCCACGGGTGTTCTTGACGCTCCAAAATTTGGTGATAATGCAGCGTGGGCTCCTCGCTTTGCTAATGGTTTTGATTCATTATTAAATAATGCATTACATGGTAAAGGCAATATGCCACCTAAAGGTGGTAATGCAGGTTTATCTGATGGTGAAATTAAAGCGGCGATTATTTATATGCTAAAAGAATCAGGAATAGATGCGGGTGTTAGCATTGAAAAAGAGACTTCTGCTAAAGATACAGCATCTTCTGATAATGCAAAATCTGATTCATCCGTGACACCAGAAACGGATACAAACACAGATACAGCAGTAGCAACCTTACCAACAACTGATGAAAAACCACAATCAGTTACTAGTACTACATCAGAAGATAATGTTAAAACAACATCTCAAGCCTCTGAACAACCTTCTAAGGAAGCAGCTTCAGCTACCAATACAGCTAATACGGAAATGACGACTACTACAGATATTGCTCCAGTGGGGGATATGAAAGTAGCCCCCCAAACACCTGAGCAACCTGCTGCACCCGAGCAGCCACAAACTCCAAATACGCCTGAACAGCCTAAAGCACCTGCTATAACTGATAAAAGTGCCACAGCACCCGCCGCAACAACCAAAACAGCTACTACAGTGACGAATACTCCAGTAATAACAGCAGTAAGCGATGTTGGTAAGCAACTTTATGAAAAAACTTGCCATACTTGTCATGCTGCTGGTGTAGCAGGTGCCCCTATTTTGGGTAATAAAGAGCAGTGGTCTACACGTATTGCTCAAGGTATGGAGACTTTGTATAACTCAGCATTACATGGTAAAAATGCAATGCCACCCAAAGGTACAGCGATGGATGCTTCTGATGAAGCAATTAAAGCAGCGGTTGATTATATGGTAAGTCACGTAAAGTAATATCTAAGGTGATAAAAGAAAAGGTACTCAAGTTTGAGTACCTTTAATATTAAAACTCATACTCAAGTAAAAAACGATATGTTTGATTCGCTGTATTATTATTTAATCCAAAGATTATACCTGACTCCCAATTTAATCTCTTTCCTGGAGCTAATCGCTTAGAGCCCATTAATACGGGACCAACACCTGATGTTATTTGCCCAGAATAAAACTCAATTGCAGGTTCAAGCTCTCGTTTATAACGATACTTTACTTGTAGTGCAGTTGATGCTTCAAATTCATCGTTTATAGCACTACCAGCCTCATAGATAAGTGATAGATTAGCAGTACCTAGTATTTTCCCCCATTGGCGTGTTGCAATCAACATAACTTCGGTTTCTTGAATATCAATATCCTGTTTATCTTCATACTTTAAATATAAGCCATAATCTGCGGAGTACTCACCTTGTTCAGTAAGCTGTCGCTTTGCTTCAAGCTCATAGCTAGATATTGTAAATGTTTGATTATCCCCTTGTTTTCCTATAATTTTTATTTCACCAAACCACTTATTAGAAAATGCTTTGCCTGTACTTAATTTATACTGGCTAATAAGACCATTATTTAATGAGTTTTGACTTTTTTGGTGAAGGCTTGCTAATGTGATTTCTTTTTCTCCAAGCAGTACATAGGGCATCTCGATTTGTGAAATACTATTACTATCTGCTAATAATTGAGCAGAGTAAAAATAGAATACTACTATTGCAAAACATATTGTTCGCATATTCATGATTTTATACTACCTAAATGATATTTCTTAATAAAAACGAAAGATAAAATAATAAATAAGCTAGAGAAGTATAATAAAACTTGTATTACAGATGGTGTTGCTTCATAACCAAATACAGCATAGAGTAATTGCCCTGCAATAGATTGTTCTGATAGCCATGCAGAACTATCCCATATCGGTTGTGATGCGTCTATCCAGTCGGCTTGTATCATTAATTG
>JALWYT010000047.1 GCA_026992705.1 Thiotrichaceae bacterium | reverse complement strand
AAAATATTACACCTACTTTATATAATTTAATTTATAAAATCATGTAACGAATTTTACACTAACCGCTATTTGATATAGACTATCTTTTGTCAAATCGCAAAGAACAAGTTACTGTTTTTGCTTACAACCATTAAAGCTCACAAAGTATTTACCGATCTGAAAAACTAGGATAGTATGCTCAAATGCTTGTATATACAATTTTATAAATTAAGCTTTAAAACAATAAGAATAAAATATCTGAGCAACTAAACAACCTTAACCTCTAACAGGGCTTCAGGTATCGTAAAAGGGCTAAAAAAATTATGAGCAACATCTCTAGGAAATTCCGTATTACTCTTGCTATATGTTTATTACTTTCTCCTATTTTATCAGTAGTAAGTGGATCCAGTTTAGAGCAGATAACAGAAAAGCTGATTTCTCAAGCTAAAAGTGGAGATAAAAACTCGCAATATTTATTAGCTCGTTATTATTTATCCAAAGCCACCTTCCCTGTACAAGCCATTGATTGGCTAAAAAAATCAGCTGAACAAAATCACCCTCAAGCTTTATTTGAATTAGCTTACCACTACGAAGTGGGACGTTTAGTTAAAAAAGATGTCTCAAAAGCCATCGCTTTATACAAAAAAGCAGCGGAACTTGGCAATACAGATGCCCAATATAATTTAGGTTTAGCTTATGCCAAAGGTAAATCGATTAAACAAGATCACACACTTGCCAAAAAATGGTTTGAAGAGGCTGCTTCCAATGGCGATGCTGATGCTCAATATAACTTAGCTATTATTTATGAAAAAGGGTTGGGTACACCTATCAACCAAAAGGAGGCAACTTATTGGTATCAACAGTCAGCTCAAAATGGTAATGTTAATGCTCAATTTTCAATCGCTACTCGCTATATGTTAGGTAATGTTTTACCAAGAAACGATGCACAAGCCGCTTTTTGGTTTGAAAAAGCCGCCCAACAAGGGGATGCATCCGCACAGTTTAATTTAGCTCTTCTGTATGAATTAGGACGTGGCGTAAAAAAAAATGATGAAAAAGCTCTGGAGCTATATCAAAAAGCGGCTGAAACAGGTGATACGGGTGCCCAATATAATCTAGCCATTAAATACACATTGGCAGATGGCGTAGAAAAGAATATGTACAAAGCTATTCATTGGTTTAGAAAAGCGGCTGAAAACAACAACGATTTAGCCCAATTGGCATTAGGTTATTTATACGATCAAGGGGAGTATGTCCATAAAGATACCGAGCAAGCAATTTATTGGTATCGTCTAGCTGCTGAGAATGGTAATGATAATGCACAATACAATCTTGCTTTAATGTTTAGCAGTGGCAATGGCGTGGAGCAAAGTGATCAAGAAGCTTTTAAATGGTTTGAAAAATCAGCCATGCAAGATAATCCAGCTGCACAATATAATTTAGCCGTTGCCTATACTACTGGCAAAGGAACTGAACAAGATTTAAGCAAGGCTTATTTCTGGTATATACTATCATCTTCACATGATTATGATGAAGCCGCCGATAATGCTGAATACATCGCAAAACTACTAACAAAGTCCGAAGTTAATAAAATCCAACAACAAGCTCGTGACTTTTTAGTTAAGCTGGCAAACAGTACAAAATAAAGAAACGCTAATTTAAATTAGCAACAACCGTTAATACGAGAATTATTCTATGTCTGAACAATCAGGACTCCTTCTTGGTAAAGGTGATAAACAAGTCTTTCTCAATCCTCGCTATGCTAATCGGCATGGTTTAATCGCTGGCGCTACGGGGACGGGTAAAACCATTTCTTTACAGATTTTAGCTGAAAACTTCTCTCGCATTGGTGTTCCTGTCTTTTTAGCCGATATTAAAGGCGATTTAACGGGGATTTCTGCCCCTGCAAAACCGCATCCTAAAATTGATGAGCGTATTGAAAAAATTGGCATTGATGATTATCAAGCGGAAGGTTGCCCGAGTGTTTTATGGGATATATTTGGTGAGCAAGGGCATCCTATTCGTGCCACTATCTCGGATATGGGACCTCTATTATTGTCCCGATTGCTTGAGCTTAATGATACGCAAGAAGGCGTATTGAACATTGCCTTTAAGTTTGCCGATGATGAAGGCTTATTATTGCTGGATTTAAAAGACTTGCGTTCCATGTTGCAATATATGGGCGACCATCGCAAAGAATTTCAGAATGATTATGGCAATATTAGCTCGGCTTCTATTGGAGCCATCCAGCGTCGCTTATTAGTCTTAGAGCAACAGGGAGCGGAAAACTTTTTTGGCGAGCCTGCTCTTGAGTTATGGGATTTTATGCGGACAGGAGCCAAAGGCTATGGGCAAGTTAATATTTTAATGGCAGATAAGCTGGTCAATACGCCACGCCTTTATGCCACTTTCCTGCTTTGGTTGCTTTCCGAGCTATTTGAAGAATTACCTGAAGTGGGTGATATGGATAAGCCTAAGCTGGTGTTTTTCTTTGACGAAGCCCATTTATTATTCAACGATGCACCAAAAGCGTTGGTCGAAAAGGTTGAGCAAGTCGTTAAGCTGATTCGCTCCAAAGGCGTTGGTATTTATTTCATTACACAAAATCCTTTAGATATTCCAGAAGGCGTACTCGGTCAATTAGGCAATCGTATTCAACACGCCTTGCGTGCCTACACCCCTAAAGAACAAAAAGCCGTCCGTGCTGCGGCATCAACTTTTAGACAAAACCCTAATTTCGATACTGAAAAAGCCATTATGGAATTGGGTGTTGGCGAGGCTTTGGTGTCTGTTCTGGAAGAAAAGGGAACGCCTAGCGTGGTTGAAAAAACCTTGATGTGTCCACCTCGTTCATTAATGGGACCAATTAGCGAAGCAGAGCAAGCGGACTTGGTGAGAATCAGTCCTTTAGCGGGGCGTTATGATACCATGATAGACCGCGATTCTGCTTATGAAAATCTACAAAAACGAGCAGAAGTCGCTGCCAAAGCGGCTGAAGAAGCAAAACGCTTGGCAGAGCAAAAAAAAGCAGAACGCAGATCATCAGGCAGTCGCCGCCAAGGTATTGGTGAAACCTTTATCAAAAGCGTGGCAAGGGCGATTGGCAGCCGCGTTGGTCGACAAATTGTACGGGGTATTCTAGGCTCTATATTCAAAGGACGTTAAACTGCCGTGACTAAAATTCTTTTGCTTAATGGACCTAATTTAAACTTACTCGGGCAACGAGAACCGGGGCATTATGGAGCAGATACGCTAAAAGATATTGAAAATCGCTTAAAAAAATCTGCAAAAGAGGCAGGTTATCACTTAGAATCTTTTCAAAATAATGCAGAATTTGAATTAATCAATAAGATTCATGCCACATTAGATGACAACACGCAGTTTATATTGTTTAATCCTGCTGCATTTACACACACCAGTATCGCACTACGCGATGCTTTACTAGGGATAAACGTCCCCTTTATTGAAATTCACATTTCTAATGTGCATCAAAGAGAAGCGTTTCGACAACATTCTTACTTTTCTGATATAGCAGTAGGAACGATTGTCGGCTTAGGCTCACAGGGGTATGACTTAGCATTACAGGCAGCAATCAATATGCTGTCATCACAAACAAAGGGCAACAGATGATGGATGTTCGCAAAATTAAAAAACTCATTGAAATGGTCGACGCAAGCGGAATTGCTGAAATTGAAATACAAAATGGCGAGGACAGTATTCGCATTAGTCGTGCGACCTCTGCCGTTACCGTACAAACCGCACCAGCCATTGCCCCCGCTCCGGCTGCCGCACCGATACCTGCCGCTCCCATCGCAGAAGCAGCACCTAGTGCTGAAGAAGCTCCCGCTAGCAATGAACCCACTGGACATATCGTCACCTCACCAATGGTTGGTACTTTCTATTCTGCACCGTCACCCACTGCAAAGAATTTTGTTGAAGTCGGCGATAGTGTTTCTGTTGGTGATACCTTATGTATTATCGAAGCCATGAAAATGCTTAACCAGATTGAGGCAGATAAAGCTGGCGTGATTAAAGCCATTTTAGTTGAAAATGAGCAACCTGTAGAATTTGGTCAACCACTCTTTGAGATTGCATAAACCGAGGTTGCTACTATGCTAAAGAAAGTTCTTATCGCCAATCGTGGCGAAATTGCACTACGCATACTGCGAGCTTGTCGTGAGCTGGGCATAAAAACCGTTGCGGTACACTCAACCGCAGACCGCGATTTAAAACATGTCCGCCTTGCTGATGAAGCTGTCTGCATCGGTCCTGCCGCATCTGCTGATAGCTATCTTAATATTCCCGCCATTATCAGTGCCGCCGAAGTTACAGGTGCTGATGCGATTCACCCCGGTTATGGTTTTCTCTCTGAAAATGCCGACTTTGCCGAGCGTGTTGAATCGAGCGGTTTTACTTTTATTGGTCCTAAGGCAGAAACGATCCGCTTAATGGGCGATAAAATATCTGCGATTGAGGCAATGAAAGCTGCAAATGTGCCTTGCGTTCCCGGTTCTGATGGTCCGCTAAACACAGACGATGCAGATTATTGCTTACAGTTAGGTGAAAAAATTGGCTACCCCGTTATTATCAAAGCAACAGGCGGTGGCGGTGGTCGCGGTATGCGAGTCGTTGAAAAAGCGGAAGATTTGCTTGAGGCCATTACGTTGACACAAACTGAAGCCCGCAACACCTTCGGCAATGAAGTGGTGTATATGGAAAAATATTTACAAACACCACGCCATGTTGAATTCCAAGTGCTTTCTGATAAACACGGCAATGCCATCCATCTTGGCGAACGCGATTGTTCTATGCAGCGTCGTCATCAAAAAGTGGTAGAAGAAGCACCCGCACCGGGGATTACGGAAGAAATGCGTAATCATCTTGGTAAAATCGTGGCGGATGCTTGTACTAAAATCGACTATCACGGTGCAGGGACGTTTGAATTTCTTTATGAAAACGGCGAATTCTATTTTATTGAAATGAACACTCGCCTACAGGTTGAGCATCCTGTAACGGAATTAATCACAGGGGTTGATCTTGTAAAACAGCAGCTATTTATTGCAGCAGGTGAAGAATTAAGCATCAAGCAGGAAGATATTAAAATCAACGGTCATGCGATTGAGTGCCGAATTAATGCTGAAGATCCAAATACCTTTATGCCATCTCCGGGCAAAGTAACCCGATACCATGCACCGGGTGGTTTAGGTGTGCGGGTTGATTCACACATCTATGCAGATTACAGCGTGCCACCTTATTATGATTCCATGATTGGCAAGCTGATTGTGCATGGAACGAGCCGTGACACCGCTATTCGTCGTATGCAAGGAGCATTAACTGAGATGTTAATCGACGGCATTAAAACCAATATCCCGCTACAGAAAAGCATCTTAGAGGATGAGAACTTTATTAAAGGCGGTGCAGATATTCATTATTTAGAAAAGAAACTAGGACTTTAATGGCTGCCACTATAAAACCCCGATGGCAACAAGTCATTTGTCGAACGCATCGAGATGATCAACAAGCCATTTCTGATGCAATGGAGGCAGCGGGTGCTGTCTCCATCACCTATCAAGACGCAGGTGATCAGCCTGTACTCGAACCACTCCCCGGTGAAACACCGTTATGGAATGACATTATTATCACAGGCTTATTTTCTGAAAATTTTGAGCGAATTCCTTTTCTTTTGTTTGAATTAAAAGACCACCCAAGCTGGGAAATCAAAGAACTACGCACAGAAGTTTTGGAAGATCAGGATTGGGAGCGGGCATGGATGAAAGATTTTCAGCCCATGAAATTTGGCGATAATTTATGGATTTACCCAAGCTGGTCTGAAATGCCTGATGATAATAGCGTAAAAATCTTACTTGACCCCGGACTCGCTTTCGGAACAGGCACACACCCAACCACCGCATTATGCCTAGAATGGCTAGATCAACATCCACCACAGAATAAAACAGTTATCGACTTTGGCTGTGGCTCAGGCATCTTAGCCATTGCTGCCGCCAAACTAGGAGCCAAAGAAATTCATGCAACCGATATAGACGAACAAGCCTTAATCGCAACACAAGACAATATGCAACGCAACCAGATTGATGCCAAGCGTATTTTGACCTGTATGCCCGAAAATTTAGCCGTACAAGAGGCGGATTTAGTGCTTGCCAATATTTTATCGGAACCGCTCATCACATTATCAACACAATTAATCAGCTTATTAAAGCCCAATGGACAAATTGTTTTATCAGGTATTTTACAAACACAGCTTGACGCTGTTTTAGCCGCTTACTCAAACGAGCTTGAAGATGTTGAAATAAAAGAACTTAAGGAATGGGTTCGCATATCAGCTAGAAAAATCAGCAAATAATCTACTTTTTCATCTCATAAAAATAAATAATGATAAATGGCTGTATTTTTCTACTGAATAGCAAGGACAATTGCTCTTTTATTTCCTAAAATAAGCTTGGAGTTTGCCCTAGAATAAGCGAATAATGAACCCATTGTAAAAAAGTGCTTAGTGAGTTCAGAATTCAAAATTGATATGATGATTTTGTCGATTTGTAACCTGCACTACCAGCCAGCAGCAGTTCTTTGAAAAGTAAACCTTATCGAGGTCAATACGTTATCAAATTTAGAGGTTTCAAATAAATATTTATGTACAGTCAGTGCGACAATTGCCAAGCGATTTTTAGAGTAACAATGAAGGAGCTAACCGCAGCTCAGGGTTTATTACGCTGTGGTGAATGTGGAAGTACATTTGATGCAATGAAATCACTCAGCACAACGTTACCAGAAGATCGAAAGTTTATAAAAAAGAGTGAATTAAAAAAAGAAGTTAAAGAAACACCGATTCCAACAAGTAAAAAAAGAAAAATTTATCTATCATCATCTGACCATATAGCAACAAAAGCAAGTACGACAAAGCAAAATCGTAACCAAGTACATCAATTAAGAAATATACAAAAAAGGGCACGTTCAAGCCGGCTTTTAATTATCGCTTTAATAAGCTTATCACTGTTATTACTGATCCAAATTCTTTATAAACAAAAAGATTGGTTAGCTGAACAACCAATTACCGCAGGTGTTACACGAGCTTTCTGTAAAATCACAGGCTGTAAAATTGAAGTTCGCCGCGATATTTCAAAAATCGAAATGCTGAATCGAAATATCTATTCACACCCTAATAACCCTAACTCTCTTGTCGTCAGTGCATCATTAGAAAATAAAGCCAGTTTTGATCAACCTTTCCCATTAATTGAAATTAGTCTATTAAACTCAAAATCAGAGATCGTTGCTTTGCGTCGTTTTACACCTAAAGAATATTTACAAAACAAGTATAAAAAAGGGATGTTAATGACCAGCAACAAATCTATTGAACTTAAACTACATATCGCAGACCCCGGTAAAGATGCTGTACGTTTTCAATTTAAATTTCTATAGTCGCAAATAAAATATAAAAGGTATAGTTCTCATAGGGACAGGACATCAGTATGAAACAATACTTAGAGCTTATGCGTCATGTGCGTGACAATGGCACAATAAAATCTGATAGAACAGGTACAGGTACAATATCTGTTTTTGGTTACCAAATGCGGTTTGATTTATCTCAGGGGTTCCCGATGGTAACCACTAAAAAACTACATCTGCGTTCGATTTTGCACGAATTATTGTGGTTTTTAAAAGGCGATACCAATATTAAATATTTACAAGAAAATGGTGTTTCGATTTGGAATGAATGGGCGGATGAAAATGGTGAGCTAGGTCCCGTATACGGTTCGCAATGGCGATCTTGGCCAACGACTAATGGTAAACATATTGATCAAATTTCTCAGGTGGTTAAGCAAATTAAAAATAATCCTGATTCGCGTCGTCTTATTGTCAGTGCTTGGAATGTTGCTGAGATAGACAATATGGCACTACCACCCTGCCACACTTTTTTCCAATTTTATGTGGCTGATGGAAAATTATCTTGTCAATTATACCAACGCAGTGCAGATATATTTTTGGGTGTTCCTTTCAATATCGCTTCTTATGCTCTACTGGTACACATGGTGGCACAGGTTTGTGATTTACAAGTCGGTGATTTTGTGCATACTTTGGGCGATGCTCATTTATATTCTAATCATATGGAGCAGGTGGACTTACAATTAAGCCGAGAACCATTAGCTTTGCCGACGCTAAAATTGAATCCTGACATTAAGTCTATTTTTGATTTTAAATATGAAGATTTTGAAGTGCTTCACTATAAAAGTCATCCACATATTAGGGCACCAGTTGCAGTTTAAAAAGCTGCTTACTATCAATACAATTCTTTGTTGATTCTGTATAATCCATAACTTCAAAAATTCATTCATAGTTACTATGTCAACTTTATTACTCCCTTTTATTGCTCTTATTGCGGGCATGATTCTCCTTATCTGGAGTTCTGATCGTTTTGTTGATGTGGCTGCTGGTCTAGCTCGCAATTTAAGTGTATCTCCAATGT
>JALWYT010000046.1 GCA_026992705.1 Thiotrichaceae bacterium | reverse complement strand
ATAGCCATAAATTCGTGCAACTTCTTCAATCAAATCTGCCTCAATTGCAATATCAAAACGGAAGGCAGGTGGTGTGACTAGCCAGCCTGTATCATTCGCTTCGATGCGACAGCCTAAGCGAGTTAGTATATCGACAATAATTTCATCATCAATACTAACACCTAGCATGTGGCTTATGCGTTGCTTGCGTAATTGAATTGCAGGCTTATTTCGCAATGCTTCAGCATGGTCAATATCAATGACTTCACCCGCTTCACCGCCACAAATATCCAGTATAAGCTGGGTTGCTCGCTCAATGGCTCTGACTTGTAAATCGGGTGAAACACCTCGCTCAAAACGGTGCGATGAGTCGGTATGCAAGCCATATTGACGGGCACGCCCTGCAATCACTTCGGGCTTAAAGAAAGCACTTTCTAAGAAAATATCTTGCGTTGTATCACTGACTGCGGTGGCTTCTCCACCTATAATTCCCGCTAATGCAACCGCTTCTTTGCCATCAGCGATGACTAAAGAATTATCTTTTAGGGTGATTTCTTGCCCATCAAGCAGCGTTAATTTTTCGCCATTTTCGGCAAAACGCACGTTGATTCCTGAATCTAATTTTGCCAAGTCAAAGGCATGCATGGGCTGACCTAGCTCAAGTAGGACGTAATTGGTGACGTCAACGGTTGCAGAAATACTACGCAAACCAGCACGGCGTAGTTTTTCTTTCATCCATAATGGTGTAGCTGCCGTTGCGTCGATATTTTTAATCACTCGTCCTGCATAGCGTTGGCAAGCATCTTGAGCTTCGATTTCAACGGGGAAGGTTTCTGTATGGCTTGCTGCAACGGCAGGGATTTCTGGTGTATTGACGGCAGTTTTGCTCAATACGCCAACTTCTCTTGCTACGCCTTCTAGACTCAAACAATCGGCTCGATTGGGGGTTAAATCCAACTCGATAATCTGATCATCGAGCTGCATATATTCACGAATATCTGTGCCCACTGGAGCATCGCTTGGTAGCTCTAATAAGCCATCAGAACCATCATTGATACCTAGCGTGTCAGCTCCGCAGAACATGCCTTGAGATAGAATGCCGCGTAGTTTGTTTTTTTTGATTTTAAACGGTTTATCAGGTGTTTCACCGGGCAAAGCGGCTCCAATCGTTGCTACGGGAACTTTCATGCTCGGCGTAACGCTGGCAACATTGGTCAAAACTTGGATGATTTCATCACCGCCTGCATCTACTTGACAAACTTTTAGCTTTTCTGCATTAGGGTGCTGTTCGACTGATAATATTTCACCGACAACAACACCGCTGAAATCGGCGGCTGCGGCTTCTTCGCCATCTAGCTCCAAACCCGCCATTGTTAGACGGTGCATCAACTCATCATAGGAGATTGCAGGGTTAATCCATTCATGTAACCAATTAATACTGATTTTCATTGTTTAACCCTCCTTAGTTGAACTGCTTGAGAAAGCGAATATCATTGTCGAACATAACACGCAAGTCATCCACGCCATAACGCAACATGGCAAGACGCTCAACGCCGAAACCAAAAGCAAAGCCTGTGTATTTTTCTGCATCAATTCCCGCTTGTCTAAAGACTTCAGGATGCACCATGCCACAGCCCATGACTTCTAACCAACCGGTATGGCTACAAACTTTACAGCCTTCGCCTTGGCATAATACGCATTGAATATCAGTTTCTGCTGATGGCTCCGTAAATGGGAAATAGGAATTTCTAAAGCGTGTAGGCAATTCATCCACTTCAAAAAAGGCTTTGAAGAAGGCATCTAAAATCCCTTTAAGATCAGCAAAGGTAATGTCAGTATCCACCATTAAGCCTTCAACTTGATGGAACATAGGGCTATGTGTTACATCAGAATCGCAACGATAAACACGACCTGGTGCGATAATGCGTAGTGGTGGTTGTGTTTTTTCCATCACTCGCACTTGTACGGGCGAGGTGTGCGTGCGAAGTAGTGAGCCGTCATCAAAATAAAAGGTATCATGCATAGCTCGTGCAGGATGATGTTCAGGAACATTTAGAGCCGTAAAATTATGAAAATCATCTTCAATTTCAGGACCTTCAGCCACATCGAAACCGAGTTGTGCAAAGATTTTCTCTATCCGCTGCGTGGTTAATGTAATAGGATGCAAGCCACCTTTTTCAAGCTTTCGACCGGGCAAGGTGACATCTAGGGTTTCGGCTTTTAATTGAGCATTTAGTGCTTCATCTTGCAGGCTGGTTTTCTTATCTTCAATTGCTGCAATCAAGCTTTGTTTTGCCTTATTAATGGCTTGCCCTGCACTGCGACGCTCTTCAGGCGGCAATTTGCCTAATTGCTTAAGCTGTCCTGTTACTAAACCTTTTTTCCCTAAATATTGCACTCGCACTTGGTCAAGTGCTGCAAGGTCTTTTGCATCTGCCAGCTCTTGTAGAGCCTTATCCATAAGTTCTGATAGGTTTTGCACAACGATACCTTTTTATTTCTCAAAAACGTAACAACTCAAGTTATATAA
>JALWYT010000045.1 GCA_026992705.1 Thiotrichaceae bacterium | reverse complement strand
ATATAGAACAATAATATTAAGCGTATGGAAAAAAATAATAAAGATAGAAGGATAAACTATATTTTTATTGATTACGAAAATGTACAGCCTACATTATTTGAGCTTTCAGATGAGCATGAGTTTAAGCTCATGTTATTTGTAGGGGTTAATCAATCAAAAATTCCTATTGAGCTTGCTACATCAATGCAAGCAATGGGAAATAATGCGGAATATATAAGAATAGAAGGTAATGGAAAAAATGCTTTAGACTTTCATGTTGCATTTTATTTAGGCTATTTATATGAAAAGAACCCTAAAGGGTACTTTCATATAATCTCAAAAGATACAGGGTTTGATGTACTCATCAAATATCTTAGAGCAAGAAACATATTAGTTCAGCGCTACAAACAAATAGAAGATATTCCATTATTAAAAATATCAACCTCTAAAACAACCGAAGAAAAAATTGAATGTATTATAAATTTTCTTGTAAAACGAGGAAATGCTAAACCTAAAAAAGTAGAAACATTGGCAAATTCAATTGATTCTTTATTCAAAAAATCATTAAGCCCGAAAGAGCTAGAAAAATTAATCAATTACCTTACAACGAATAACTTCATTGAGGTTGAAGGAACAAGAATTCATTATACATTGAGTAAAGGAAAATTATAACAATCAAATAAAACATATTTGAGCATTAAGGTTATGATATTAAGCTTAAGCCTAGATTAATTTACAACAAATTGATTAATTTCCAATTCTACTCTATCCCCTGCTTTGACTGGGCTTTGTTCTGCGAATAAATCACCTGCTTGTGGCATGGGTGTACCACTTTGGGAGATTCTGGCTCCGACTTTGACTTGTGGGAAATTGGATAATTTCATTTGTGGCATCATTGCCATACTGTCATCAAGCTGTATTTCTAGCGGTAAGTCTTTAACTTGCTTTTTTGCAACAGCAAGTGGCATGGGTGATCCTGATAAGGCTTTTGCATAAATAAATACTGTCATGTCTGGTTTGACTTTGGCTTTCATTGCATCGGATAAGCTGACTTTTACAGTAATCGCTTGCCCTATGCTTGCCGCTGTTTGAGTCTCAGCAGGTGTGTTTTTAGGTGGTGTTGCCGCAGGCGTTTCTGGCATGGGCTTGAGTGTGCCGCCGACGCTGGCAATCAAGGCTCTGACTTCTTTGCGGTCAGGAGAGTTAGGTTCAAGCAGCCTTTCTAACTCTGTCCAATAGCGAATAGCCTCATCATTGGCAGAGCGTTGCTTGGCAGCCATTCCCGCTAGCCATAAGCCCATAATATTTTTAGGGTCAACTTCTAAGGCTTGCTGGATTAATTCTTCTGGGCGACCTCTTAAATCACCTTGCTTGGTGGTTGCGATCGAATCTGCAAGAGGTAAAAGTACAGCTGGATTATTTACGTCTAATTTATTAGCAAATTCATAGGCTTTTACGGCATCAGCAGGGCGATTTAGCACAGTATAGCTACGACCGAGCATAATCCAGCCTTTTAAATTATTAGGTTCTTTTTGGAGTTTGGCTTCTAGCGAGCCAACCATTTTATCAATCATGGCTACTTGCTGATCATGCTTCATATTCAAGTCAGCACCACGCGGCAAGCTGGATTCATGCAAGGCTTCTGGTGTGCCTAAAGCGGCGTATAAGCCCACTGCCATAATCGGTACAAATAAGCCAACAGCAATAATGACGGTGTTTTTGCTTAATGCGGATTTGCTATCGCGGTTTTCTTCGGTGTCTTGCAAATCATCATAAAGTGCTTGTTCTAGCTCTGCTTTTGAGGATTCATAGGCGATTTTTTCAATCCGACCTTCTTTGTATTCTTGCTCTAATTCAGCTAATTGCATTTTGGCAATGCTGATATTTTGCTCGCGGCGGTCATCTTCTATCCCCTCCATTTTACGTAGCAATGGCGGTAAAACAATAGCCAAAGCGACCAGTAGCATTATTGCAATCGTTATCCAAAACATTATTTATCCTCTAGCTCGAGTATTTTCTTTACTTCATCCCGCTTAGCATCGTCCAACTTCACTTCTGGCTGCTTGCGATTGTTTTTAATAATCACCAACATAATCACAAAGCCGAGTAGCAAGAGTACAAAGGGACCTCCCCATAGCAGCCATGTTGTTTTTTTAACAGGCGGTTTGTAGAGTACAAAATCCCCATAGCGTTCGACTAAGAAGTCTTTGATTTCCGCTTCGCTCATATTTTTCTGGGTAATCATTTCATACACTTCATCCCGCAAATCTTTGGCGAGATCAGCATTTGATGCGGCTAAGTTTTCATTCTGACAAACCAAGCAGCGTAGTTCATATATCAATCGCTCATAAACGGCTTTTTGTTCGGGCTTGTCAAAATCTCTGACTTCTATTCCCGCCCATGCACTGATACTTGTGGCAAATAATACGGCTAAGATAAGCGTTTTTATGATTTTCATTAGCTTGCCTCCGCTCTTAATTGTTTTAGCATCGGTCTTAGTGTTTCATCAACAATTTGCGGGGTAATAGGACCTGTAAATTTATGACGAATATTACCTTTTTTATCAATGAGATAACTCTCAGGCACGCCATATACCCCCCAATCAATACCGACACGACCATCATAATCAACTGCAATCACTTTATAAGGATTACCATGCTCCGCTAACCATGCTTTAGCATCGGCTGGCTCATCTTTATAATTCAAGCCAATGACTTCTAAACCGCTCTCTTTCACAAATTGAGAAACAGTTGCATGTTCGGCACGGCAAGACACACACCACGAGGCAAAGACATTGAGCATCCAGACTTTCCCTTTCATATCATCAGGGCTGACTTTGGTTTCAGGCTGATAAAGTGCAGGCAAGGAAAATTCAGGCACAGGCTTGCCAACAAGAGGCGAGGGAATATCACGCGGATCATTGGTTAAACCAAAGCCCAATAAGGCAAGCAAAATAACAAAAGCAACTATGGGTAAATAACGAATCATGCGGTTGCTCCTTTTTGTTTACGACGGTTTAAACGACGGTATCGTTTATCAAAAGCAGCAAATAGCCCGCCTAGTGCCATTAAAATGGCTCCTAACCAAATCCAACGTACAAAAGGCTTATATTGGATACGTAAACTCCACGCCCCATCTTTGCCTAATGGCTCACCAAGAGCGACGAATAAATCACGGAAAAAACCCGCATCAATACCTGCCTCAGTCATTGGCATTGATTTAACATTATATTCACGCTTTTCAGGATATAAGGTGACTAAGAATTTATCATTTTGCACAATATCAACTATTCCTCGGCGAGCCATATAGTTCGGTCCCTTTACAGTCTTAACACCTTTAAATTCAAACCGATATTCACCAACAGTATATGAATCATTTGGTTCGACTCGTATATCTTCTTCTATATTATAAATTGAGACTAATGTAATTCCTGTAAATGTTACTGCTAATCCTATATGTCCTAACACTGCCCCCCATGTAGTTCCTGATAATTTAAATGGAGAACGCTTTTGCTTAATAAGCCACATTAATGTTGTAAAAGCAATCCAGCTTGACATTAATAATCCTATAAATACCAGACCATCAAATGAGGGAGCAAACACAAGCGGTAGCACGATTGCAGCTACCAATGAGAAAACCAAAGGCAGCCATAAAACCGAAATCAAGCGAGGGAAGCGGTCAAACTTCCAGCGTATTACAAGCCCAAAGCCCATGACAAATACTAAAACAACGGCTAATGGAACCATTATCATATTAAAATATGGAGGTCCTACAGAAATTTTGCCTATTGCGAGAGCATCAGTAATCAATGGGAATAATGTACCAAGCAATACCGCACTTGCCATAACAACTAAAATAATATTGTTCGCTAGCAAACCAGTTTCTTTAGATAGTGGATCAAACTTTACGGTTGATGATAGTTTTGTCGCTCGTGCACTAAATAAAGCTAACGATGAACCAACCACTAAACCAAGGAAAATCAAAATAAACAAACCACGACTTGGATCACTAGCAAATGCATGAACAGAGGTTAATACCCCTGAACGCACAAGGAATGTACCCAATAAACTCAGTGAAAATGCACTGATAGCAAGTAAAACTGTCCATGCTTTGAACATACCACGTTTTTCCGTAACGATTAGAGAGTGCATTAAAGCAGTGCCAACTAACCAAGGCATTAGCGACGCATTTTCAACAGGATCCCAAAACCACCAACCACCCCAGCCGAGTTCGTAATATGCCCACCAACTACCAAGTGCGATACCGAGTGTTAAAAATACCCATGCGATATTTGTCCATGGGCGTGACCATCTTGCCCATGCCGCATCCAGCTTTCCACCAATCATTGCCGCAACTGCAAACGCAAAGGCAACTGACATACCGACATAGCCCATATAAAGCATGGGTGGATGAATTGCTAAACCAAAATCTTGTAATAAGGGATTTAAATCACGCCCATCAGGTTGCATGGGAACACGCTCAAATGGATTTGAAGTGAGTAATACAAAAAGAAAAAAACCAATTGCAATTAAGCCCATTACACTCAATACACGGGACAACATAACAGGTGGGATACTACGACTAAATAAAGCAACTGCCATTGCCCAAGTCGCTAAAGTTAAACCCCAAAGTAATAATGAACCCTCATGGGCTCCCCATACGGCTGATACTTTATAGAGTAATGGTAATTCTGAGTTTGAAGTTAAAACAACGTATTTTACACTAAAATCATCCGTAACAAAGGCATAAACCAAACAAGCAAAGGAAATTGTAATAAATAACCACATACCTAATGTTGCCGGCTTAGTGATTGCGATGAAGTTAGCATTGCTACGAAAACTACCATATAAAGGCAATATACCCAATATACAAGCCATAACTAGAGCTAAAATCAGTGAAAAATGCCCAATTTCTGGAATCATTATATTGGCTCCTTTTGTATTTTTTTCATAGCTTCCATTGATTCTTTAATTTCTGGTGGCACATAAGAATCATCATGTTTTGCTAATACCTCTTCAGCTATAAATATGCCATCAGGCTGTAATTTACCTTTTACAACCGTACCGGAACCATCTTTAAATAAATCTGGTAAAATACCATTATAATGAACCCTTACTTTAGCACCTGTCTCGTCTGTAACAACAAATGAAACTGCTAGCTCACCTTCTTTGCGTTGCAAACTACCTTTTTCAACCATTCCGCCGATTCGCATAAGTTGACCTTTCGGTACAATCTCACCTTTTTTACTTTTCCCTGCGACTACTTCGGAAGGTAAATAAAAATAATTTAAGTTTTTTTGTAAGGCTGAAATGATTAACCAGCCAGCGAAAGCAATAGCCACCACACCTAGTATTGCAAAAACCAATCGTTTTTGTCTCGGCTTCATTGATTTCTCCTAATACGAATCATTCTAGCAATTTGCTTCAAACGAGTTTTTCGTTGATGTTTTAATACGAATACCTCACCTAGCATGATGATTAATGTCATCCCCATTGACATCCAAATATAGTAACCAAAGCCACCCATATAAAAAAACTCTGATATTGTCATTGCTTTACCTCAAGCAGTTTTTGTACCCAATTAGTATATTGATCACGCTCTAAAATAATATTTCTTACCCGCATCAGAGTAACCATAAAAGCAAACATCCAAAAACCAATAGCCGTTACCAACCAAGCAATACGAATATTAGACTCAACATGTTTCATAGAAGATTGCTGATGCAGTGCTGCACACTGATTCGGATCAGGACAATTAACTGACCAGAAAATGACGGGAATTAGCACTAAACCAACCACAGCTAATAATGCTGATGCTTTGTCACTACGACGAGTATCTTCAATAGCAGATTGTAATGCCATGTAGCCGATATAAAGGAACAATAAAATTAACTCTGTTGTCATACGAGGATCCCAGTCCCAATAAGTCCCCCATGAGGTTTTTCCCCAAAATGCTCCCGTCCATAAAGTCAAAAAGGTAAATAAAGCACCTGTTGGAGCAATTGCTGCTGCCATCATATAAGATAGCCGAGTATTAAATACCAAACCAATCAATGCCCAAATAACTAATACTACATATAGCCACATAGACATCCAAGCTGCTCCAACATGTACGTAAAGAATACGGTAATATTGTTTTTGATCAGACAATAGCTCAGGTGTCTCAAAGAATCCCCAATATAGACCAACGACAATAAAGATAAGAGCGGACCAGCCAAAAAATGGAATCATTTTACCAGCAAGTGGATAAAACGTGGAAGGAGCAGCGTATTTAAACCAATTAATTTTCACTTAATAAATACTCAATAAACAATAATTTCTGAAGGAAGCTCTGAATTAAGTTAGGCTGAACTTCTCAATAGAGAGCAATCTCAACTTAATAGATACCATCTTTGTGTGCAAACACTTTTTTATTATGTTTTGTACATAAAACTTTTGTTACTCCTTTAATTTATTTACTCTTCGATACAAAGATATATTAATACAGAACTTGTATGCGTATCTGATAGACAGTAATCTGAATAATCAATTACTTACTAGGGCTATCGAACTACCCTAAATAACCTCTGATAGAATCATACTATCAATTAACTGTATTTTTATTTTTTGTCCTTTTTCAACTAGTTTACTAGAGTGAATAACCTTACCTGTTTCTATATCTTGTATTATTGAGTAGCCTCGCTCAAGTGTTGCTAACGGATTCATAGTATTCAATTTAGTCACAAGCAGCCGTAACTTTTGTTGCTTCTCCATTATTTCTTGTTTTTGCTGTTGCAGTAAATGCTTATACAGTTGTTCAAGTTGATCTGTACAATCATGTAGCTGTTGTTTTGGAGAATGTTGTTTCAGGCGATTAATCTGCTTATCAAGCTGGTAACAAACTTCTTTTAATTGATGATGAATAATATATTGCAAGTGCTGCTGTATATTATTCAAACTTTGATGTTGCTGTTTGAGTCTTCTATCGAATTTTACTTGCTGTAAACGAGTAGATATATAATTAAATTGCTGCTGTTTTTTAGCAATTATTTGTTGTATTTGTCGATATAATCGTAAATTCAAATAATCTAGTGTTTGTATCAGATCTTCTTTATTTGGACTAATCAGCTCTGCTGCTGCCGATGGTGTGGGTGCTCGTTTATCAGCAACAAAGTCAGCAATAGTAAAATCAATTTCATGTCCAATACCTGAAATAATTGGTACGGAGCATTCATAAATAGCCTTGGCAACGTGTTCATTATTAAATGACCACAAATCTTCAACCGACCCTCCACCTCTTGTTATAATAAGTACATCACAACGTTGCTCTGTTGAAGCTTGACGAATCGCTTGTATTAATTGCAGTACAGATTGCTCGCCTTGTACAGCAACAGGATAAACTGTGATTGGAATGTGTGGGCAACGACGCTTTAAGATATTCAATATATCCTGTATCGCTGCACCATTAGGTGAACTGATAATACCAATATGCTTTGGATGCATTGGAAAATTTTGTTTATGATCGTCATTAAACCAGCCTTTTGTAGCAAGTTTTTGTTTCAACTGCTTATATTCTCTCTGTAATGCTCCTTCACCTGTATCCTCCATATGTTCAATAATTAATTGGTATTCTCCACGTTCTTCATATACAGAAATTCTAGCTCGTACTAGAACCTTTTTGCCATTTTCAGGCTGCAAGCGAATCCGCATCACATAATTACGAAACATTACACAGCGTACTTGGGCTTTAGCGTCCTTGAGCAAGAAATATAAATGTCCTGATGCAGGATGAGCAAGATTAGAAATTTCTCCTTCTAACCAGATAAATGGGAAACTTTGCAATAATAATAAATTTACCTCAGCATTAAGTTCTGAAACGGTAAGAATATGATGATTAGAAGATTGCATAAATAAATTGAAAGGGTATAAGTGCCGATAACACCATACTACTGCAAAATATATTAGTTTACTATCTTCTGTTGTATGGAGAGTGTATTTGAAATTGTGGATAAATGACTAAAAGAATTTAGAAATTCAGGTGGAGTTTTATGTAACTTCAAAACTTCACCTGGTTTATTAAAAAATTTATAATTCAGCTTTTATTCTGGATGAGTTCTGCTTTATTTTCGGTAATATTACTTCAGTCGTATTTCTTTCCCCTGTCTGAAGATTGATTTTTGCCTTAATAGCTCCACTTTCCTGAGCCTCTTTTATAGCAGCTTCGATAAACTTCACTGATTTTCCTTGAGCAATTGCTTTATTAATAATACGTATTAAATTAGCTCTTGCCTCTCTTATTAACTGCTTATTAATTTGTTTTTGCCGCTCTTCTCTTATTTTAGCATAAGCAATACGCTCTTGCCGAGCTGCAAATGCACGAGTGTTTTGTAAATCAATATATTGCATACTATTATTTAAGTATGCAATTTCACATGATTTATTATCACAAGCAAAGGCTAATGATGAGAGATACAACAAGCTACTAGATAGTAATAATTTTATAAGTATTTTCATTTTTCTGCCCTGTTTATTAACTAATATTAAATTTAATATATTAGAAT
>JALWYT010000044.1 GCA_026992705.1 Thiotrichaceae bacterium | reverse complement strand
TTTTGTTAATATTTTAATTACTCAAGTGGCTTCTTATATTGGTTATAGCTTATCAGGCGATATTGGTATTGCCGTTGCAACAGGAATTTTAACCATTTTTTTATTGGTATTTGCCGAAATTGTTCCTAAGACCTTTGCAGTATTAAAGCCTGAGCGGGTTGCTTTTCCTGCGGCTTTTGTTTTAACGTCTTTAGCGAAAATATTGGAACCACTGATTTGGTTCATTAATATATTTTCTAATGGATTACTTCGTTTACTTAAACAAAATCCGAAAGAAATCGATACCTCATTAATGGATTACGAGGAATTAAAAAGTATTGTTTCCTCAGGCGTGGCTATTCGTAAAAATCATCGAGAAATGTTATTAAGTGTCTTGAGTTTACAAAGTTCGACGGTTGAAGACATTATGATTCCTCGCATGGATATATCAGGCATTAATTTAGATGATGATTGGAATGAAATTGAGGAACAATTACTTCGCAGTAATTTTACACGGCTTTTAGTGTATCGAGGATCTTTAGATAATGTTTTAGGCTTTATTCATTTACGCAAATTATTGCCTATTTTTCGTGAAGGCAAACTCGATTTAGAGCGTTTAGAAGCATCAATTCGCCCTGCCTATTTTGTTCCAGAATTTACCACACTGGCACAGCAATTATTGAATTTCCAAAGCGAAAAACGTCGTATCGCTTTAGTGGTCGATGAATATGGTGAAATTCTTGGTTTAGTCACCTTAGAAGATATTCTGGAGGATATTGTCGGTGAATTCTCAACCGCTCCAAGTAACCAAGCTAAACAAATTACCATCAAAAAAGATGGTAGTGCATGGATGGAGGGCTCAATCCATGTTCGGGAAGTCAATAAACAATTAGGCATTAAACTCCCAACGAAAATGGGCAAAACCATGAACGGTTTAATTCTAGAATATTTAGAAGCCATTCCTGTTGCAAATATGTGTGTTAAAATTAATGGCTATCCCATTGAAGTTAGGAAAATCCAAAATAATGCAGTAAAGACCTTGGTAATTTATCCTAGGAGAACGTTCTAAAAATTTCTAATTATTTTGTTTCATTTTGTATCTTTTGAGATAATTCTTGGATGAATAAATACATTCTCCCTATTATTGTACTTTTTATTGGTAATGCAATTGCTGTATTTATGCTGTTTTCTGGTCCTGATGCCAAGCAGCATGAGGTAAAAAAGCATCTGCCATTAGTTGAAGTTCAGCCTTTAGAAAAGCAAGCATTTACCGTTAAAATCCGTAGTTCGGGTAAGGTACGGGCAAGTATGCAAACGAAATTAGTAGCTGAAGTTGCAGGTAAAATCATAAAACTCTCCCCTAAATTTAAAGAAGGTGCCTTTTTTGATAAGGGAGATATTTTACTACAAATTGATGATTCTGATTTTTTGAATGCAGTAACGGTTGCTAAATCTGATGTTGAACAAAAAAAATTACAATTAGAAGAAGAATTAGCTAGAGCGAAGGTTGCTAAAAAAGACTGGAGTTTATTAGATACGGAAAAACCACCGAGTGATTTAGTCTCTCGTAAACCACATATTGCCAATGCAAAAGCGGCATTAGATGCAGCAAAAGCCCGTTTAAAACAAGCCGAAAAGAATTTAGAGCGAACCTATGTTCGAGCACCTTATCAAGGTAGGGTATTAAATCGTAAAGTAGATGTTGGGCAATATGTTTCACCCGGTACCGTATTAGGTGAGGTTTATGCCAATGGTATTTTAGAAGTTCATTTGCCTGTTTCTTTAAATCAATACAAACAATTAGCCTTAGAAGATACTAACCATCCTAATACAAAAGTCGATTTTTATATTCTACAGGGGAAAAATAAAACTACATGGCAAGGACATGTCGTACGCAGTAGTGCTTCACTTGATCCAATGACTAATCAATTAACCGTTATTGCAACAATAGATAGTCAAAATAAAAATCAAATAAAAATAGGACAGTTTGTGCGGGCTAATATTTATGGTCGTGTTTATAAGGATGTGTATGTTGTACCACGTTCAGCCGTTAGAAGAAGTAAAGAAATATTATTATTGAAAAATAGCCAAGATGGAGAAGCTAATGTATTAGTTACTCCTGTTGAAGTAGTACGGACAGAAGGTAATCAAAGTATTATCAAAGCCAAATTAGCTGAAGATGCACAGCTTATCATTACACCACTGCCATTAGCTGAACCTGGTTTAAAGGTAAGAATAAAAGAAATTAAAAAAGGTGATGATATTTCAAACATTAAACACAGTACTATCTTATCACAGTAAGATAGTAGACGCCTAGAATGTATAAGCTAATTGATTGGTTTGCCCGCAATCCTGTTGCTGCAAATTTACTAATGTGGGTGATTATTGCCTATGGATTGTATGCGGCAATGTTCAAAATTCCTTTAGAGGTCTTTCCTGTTTTTCAGCAAAATGTGGTGAATATCTCTGTTGCATACCCTGGAGCAAGTCCACGAGAAGTTGAAAAAAGTATTGCCTTGCGAATAGAAGAATCGTTAGCTAATTTAGACTCAATTGACCATATTTATAGTGATATCACGGAAGGTAATGCACAAATACGAGTTGAAGTAGCAAAAGCTCAAAATATTAATCGGGTATTAAGTGATATTAAAAACCGCATTGATGCCATTCGTGGCTTTCCTGATCATATTGAACGTCCTTTAATCAGTTTACAACAACGTAAACGTGAAGTAATCAGTATTGCCATCTCAGGTACAAATAGTGAGGCAGAACTTTATGAGCTATCAAAAAAAATAAGAGAAGAAGTTATACAGCTTGACGGTATTTCTCAAGCAGAGATTACAGGTTTACGACCCTATGAAGTCTCTATTGAAATCTCACAAAGTCGCTTACAACAATATGGCTTAAGCCTAGATGATATTGCAAAAAAAATTCGTCAACAATCCCAAGATATACCTGCGGGAAAACTCCGTACCTCACAAGGTGAAATTCGTATCCGAACCTTAGGGCAGGCGTACCGAAAAGCAGATTTTGAACGTATTGTTATTATCAGTAAGGATGATGGTTCTCGAGTTTATTTATCAGATATTGCAACTGTTAATGATGGTTTTACAGAAGATCCACTTTATGCTGTGTTTGACCACCAGCGTAGTGCTATTATTGAAGTATTTCGTACAGGTAATCAAAGTGCTATAAAAGTTGCTGAAACGGTAAAAACCTATATTAAAAAACGCCAAGCAAGTCTGCCTGAAAATATCCAGTTAAGTTTTTGGAAAGATAAATCTAGAATTGTTAAAGCTCGCCTACAAACCTTAATTGATAATGCCATTCAAGGTGGTGTATTGATTTTTATTTTGCTGGCTCTGTTTTTACGTCCCTCTGTTGCTTTATGGGTGGGCATTGGTATCCCAATTAGTTTTATGGGAGCGTTGGCGATGATGCCAGAATTAGGGGTTACGCTAAATATTGTCAGCATGTTTGCCTTTATTGTCGTACTGGGAATAGTAGTAGATGATGCTATTGTAACGGGAGAAAATATTTATACCCACTTAAAAAAGAATCCAAATTCATTAGACGCTGTTATCAAAGGGACACAAGAAATTTCTTTACCCGTAACCTTTGGTGTACTAACAACAATTGCAGCCTTTTTACCCTTATTGATGATTGAAGGCGTAAGAGGTGATATTTTTGCACAACTACCTAAAATTATTATCCCTGTTTTATTGTTTTCGTTGATTGAATCGAAGTTGATTTTACCTGCACATCTACGCCATATTCAAATATACCAAGAAGACAATCAACATCAGAAAAATATTTTATTACGCTTGCAACAAAAAGTTGCTTTAGGGCTCGAAAAGTTTATTGAACAAATATATACCCCGTTTTTGGATAAGGTATTGGCATATCGTTATCTAAGCTCCAGTATATTTATTGTAATGTTATCGATAACCATCGCTTTTGCCATGAGTGGTCGAATTAATTTTACATTTTTTCCACGTGTACAAAGTGAATTTGTTCGTGTAAATCTTATTATGCCAGAAGGTACTGCCCTGCCTGTTACCACACATTATATTCAACATATAAAAAAACAAGCCGAGTTACTACAAAAAAAATATATTGATCCTGAAACACAAGAAAGCATTATTGAACATATATTAGTCACAGTTGGCTCAACCGGGCGTAGTTTGCGGGGTACAACGGCTGGGCAATCCAATCTTGCTCGAGTGGTTATGGAAATCACACCGCCTGAGAAACGTAATTTAACAATTAGTACATCAGGAATTAAGCGTGAATGGCACAAATTGATTGGTGATATTCCTGGTGTTAAAGCATTAAGTTTTAGAGCAGAAATTGCTCATGGTGGTTCTCCTATTGCTATCCAACTTGAAGGACAAGACTTTGAACAATTAAATCAAGTTGCTAATTTATTAAAAGCTAAACTTGCTACGTATGAAGGTGTATATGATATAAAAAATAGCTTTGAAGAAGGTAAAGAAGAAATCTGGCTAGAGATTCGTCCCGAGGCAGAATTACTAGGCTTAACATTAAGTGATATAGGTCGCCAAGTAAGAGCAGCTTTTTATGGAATAGAAGTCCAACGTATTTTACGTAATCAAGATGAAGTCAAAGTCATGGTACGTTATCCCAAGCAAGAAAGGCAGACTCTCTCCGATTTAGAAGACTTAAAAATACGTACACCACAAGGCAAGGAAGTGCCACTCATTGATGTTGCAACACTCGATTATAGTCGTGGAGCCAGCAAAATCACCCGTGTTGATCGCCATAGAATTGTTGATGTTACTGCCGATATTAATAAAGAAAAAACCAATCTTGCTAGTATTATGAAGGACTTAAACCCTTGGCTAACAAATCTATTGAAAAATTATCCAGATGTCAGTTTTGACTTAGAAGGTGAACAAAAAGAACGGCAAGAATCAATGCGTAGCCTAATGTTTGGGCTGTTATTTGTTCTGTTTATTATTTACGCCTTGTTAGCTATCCCCTTTGCTTCTTATTTACAACCACTTATTGTTATGGGCGTTATTCCATTCAGTATTATCGGAGCGATTTGGGGGCATGTATTATTAGGAATAAACCTCAGCATCAGTAGTCTCATGGGCTTATTAGCACTAACCGGTGTTGTTGTTAATGACTCTTTAGTCATGGTGGACTATATTAATAAAAAACTTAAAGCGGGTATGCCCTTGATTGATGCGGTACGCAAAGCAGGTGGAGCAAGATTTCGTCCCATACTACTCACCTCACTGACAACGTTTGTCGGCTTAATGCCGCTAATCTTTGAAAAAAGCACCCAAGCACAATTCCTAATACCAATGGCAGTGAGCTTAGGTTTCGGGATATTATTTGCGACATTTATTACCTTGGTATTAATACCCGCTAGCTACTTGATATTAGAGGATATTAAGTCTCTAATAAAAACTAAAAATATATGCGACTGATCAAATATATCAACGAAAATCTCATTCGTATACTCTTGCAACATTTCCAGTTAAAGTACGTTATACTCAACGATAATAGGAAATCCTTGGCAGTTACTGAGGAGAGCTTATATTTATCTGCTTACACAGAGTTATTATCTTGAAAAAAAAGAATTTACCCATAATCTACCGCTTGTCTTAGTTAATTGCACATCAATCTATGTTCACTAGAATAAACTGAACCAAAAATAGACAGTGTTGACAAAAATTGGTGTCTATACAGGTTAGTTACTATATAATCCGCTGCGGTTTTTATAGTAGGGCTATAGATAATCGTATTTTTTATTAATTTATCAAATAGTTAAACGGGTTCTTTTCCTTACCCTCTAAGGAATATGAATACATTTAACGGAGGAAAATTATGGCAACAGTTACAGCAATGACACGGAAGTCTGCTTTGCCAGTTGACGGCATTGACCCTTACGTTGAGCAAGAAGGTGAAGAGTATATGAACGATAGGCAGAAAGAACATTTTCGAAAAATTCTTACTGCTTGGAAACAAAGCTTGCTTGAAGGTGTTAATAAAACCGTAGATCATATGAAGGAAGATGCAGCACATTTTGCTGATCCTGCTGATCGTGCAACACAAGAAGAAGAATTTGCTTTAGAGTTACGTAATCGTGATCGTGAACGTAAGTTAGTACGAAAGATTGACAAGACACTTGCATTCCTAGAAACGGAAGATTTTGGTTATTGTGAAGCCTGTGGAATTGAAATCGGCTTACAACGTTTAGAAGTTCGTCCAACCGCAGAGCTTTGCATTGACTGCAAAACTACGCAAGAAATTAAAGAAAGGCAACTTGCGTAACTTACCATCTGAATACCGGGGGCGTTTTGCCCCATCCCCGAGTGGTTCTCTTCATTTTGGATCACTCATTGCCGCGGTCGCTAGTTATCTTGATGCTAAAGCCCACCAAGGTAAATGGCTGCTTCGCATTGAAGATATTGACCAAGCTCGTGTACAAACGGGAGCTATACAATCTATTCTACAAATTCTCGAAGGTTATGGCTTTGCATGGGATGAAACAATACTTTACCAAAGCCAACGATTTAAACACTATCAAAAGACCCTTGATGACCTCATTTACCAGCAACAAAGTTACCCATGCTCTTGTACTAAAAAAATTATTAAACAAACTGCGAAGCTTGGGCAATATGGTTGGATATATGTGGGTACATGCCGACAATCAATGGCAAATCCACAGGCTCAACAATATGCTTATCGCTTAAAATGCAATGATTTAACAATTAGTTTTGAAGACAAACTGAAAGGCAAGCAAACTCAGAAAATTTTATCGGAAGTGGGTGATTTTATTCTCAAACGCAGTGATGGCGTATTTGCTTATCAGCTTGCAGTCGTCATTGATGATGCCTATCAACATATCAGTCATATCGTGCGAGGTGAAGATTTATTAGACAATACTGCTCGACAAATTTATCTACAACAATTATTAAAATTATCCACACCAGAATATTTACACTTTCCCATTGCTAAAGATAAAACTGGTAGAAAATTAAGTAAATCAAATCAGGCTCCTGAAATAAAAATTGCTGATAAACTTGAAAATATTCATCAAGCCCTACAGTTTTTAGGACAACAACCACCAGCAATTACAGATTTTGAGCATATTGACGATTTATGGAAATGGGCGATTATACACTGGAATAGAAATAAAATAGGAACAACATTATGACAACACCCACAGCAACCTTGTTACTTGGTACATATTGTCCACACTGTCCCAGTATTCTTCACAACTTAAGCGAATTGGTGAAGAAAGGAAAGCTCAGTCAATTAAACGTTATTAATATTGAGACCGCCCCAGAAGTTGCCCGACAGTATGGGGTTAGAAGTGTACCTTGGATCAAAATTGGAGACTATGTACTTACAGGCTTGCAACCACTTGAGGCTTTAGAACAACGTATTGAGTGGACAAAAAATCAAAATAAAAAATTAGGTGAATATGATCACCTTTTATCACATGGTAAAGCTCAAGCAGTAATTAATGAGATTCGAAAGAATCCTAAGAACTTCGATATTATTATGAAACTTTTAAGTGATCCTGGTACTATACTTAGCACTCGTATTGGTATCGGTGTTATTATGGAAGAGTTTGAAAATACGGATTTGCTAAGAGCACATATAAACGAATTAATCCAATTACTCGATTCTGATGACTCACGCTTACAAGCCGATGCGGCACATTATTTATCGTTTACTCATGATAAACGAGCTATTCCTGCATTAGAAGCCCATAAAAATACAGAAGATACAGAGCTAAAAGAGTTAATTGAAGACAGTTTGGGGCAATTACAAGAAACATGATCCTGAGCAAAGTTAGAGAATTCATAAAGTAATTCCCATACACTGAATCATTACTTCCCTAAATACCCTCACAGCTGCTTTTTTCCCCGCATAGCGATGTTTTTTAACAATTTCCTGCCATGATTTTTTTTGCATAATTTTGTTGATTAACAAGGCTTGTTGTTGGGAGGATAGGGCATTAAATTCCTTGCTGTTGATGCGATAAAGTAACCAGTGCCATAGGCTGGCGATACATTCTTCATAGCGTTGATGGCTGTGGATAAAGTGTTGGATTGCTTGCTGATGCCATGCATCTAGTTGATTGATATGGCTGCTTGCTGCTTGTAATAGGGGGATGGCGATAGTGTCTTCTAAGTTTTTCAGCGGTTCGGCTAATTGCTGAGCAAAGGTGTGGCGAAATTTTTCTTGGGCTTGTGTAAAAACCTTCTGCCCCTTTGATGATTTAGGGAGTAGGGCGATTAAGGAGTGTGTGCCGCTGCTGGCATCGCGGCTTAGCCCTAAGCGTACCGGCTTGAAGTTTTGTTTCTCCCAAAATTGCAACATATCACGGCTTGCCGCGAAGCTTACACCTAAATAATCCGTTTGTTGGCTGTCACGATTAATCTGATTGATTAGGCGAGTGGCTAAGCCTTGCCGCTGGAAATCAGGATGCACGGCAATACGGATAATCCGCTCGCACTGCGTACTTGCTGCGGTTGCAATACCTGAGTGACAGG
>JALWYT010000043.1 GCA_026992705.1 Thiotrichaceae bacterium | reverse complement strand
TATTAAGCGTTCGTGCTATGCTTAATACCTGTGGTAGGAAAGATACAAAAGTGGTATTTTTGTTTCCATCTTATGATAGTAAATTAATTCTTGGAGAGTGTACATTTATTATGCAACAGCTACCTTGTCGATTCTGCATTTATGTTAGCTCTTTAATTATTATCAGTATTTTATCTGCTTGTTCTATTACTATCAGCCCTGGTTTCGGCAAACCAAGTATGCACACATCAACCGCACCGATGCTAAGAAAAGTGCTACCAGCCGTTGTTAATGTTTTTTCTGAAGGTAGGAATGTCAATTGCACTGCTGTTCTACCGAATAATCCCATCCTTAGAAAACAACTAGGACTTGACAAAAATCCTTATGAAAAGTGCCTAGAGCAAAGCCAAGGCTCAGGTGTTATTATTGATGCTAAAAAAGGTTATATTGTTACGAATTATCACAATATTGAAAATGCAGAAAGAACAATTGTTACTCTAAAAGATCGTCGTCAGATCCTAGCTACAATTGTTGGAGTAGATCCTGAAACAGATCTTGCACTATTAAAAATAGAGGCAGACCATTTGTCTGAATTACCCTTAACGAATGCGGATAAAAAATTAGAAACAGGTGATTTTCTCGTTGCCATTGGTAGTCCTTTTGGTCTTGACCATAGTGTTTCATTTGGCATTGTTAGTGCGTTAGGGCGTTCAGGCTTGGGCTTAGAAGGCTATGAGGATTTCATTCAAACTGATGCATCAATCAATATTGGTAATTCAGGTGGTGCAATTGTAGCAATGAATGGCAAATTAGTTGGTATTAGTAGTGCAATTGTCGGGGCAAATAATAGCAATACGGGTATTGGTTTTGCTATATCAGGCTCTATGGCAAAAGCAGTGGTTGAGCAATTAGTAAAATATGGTGAGGTCAAGCGTGGACAAATTGGTATCATGATTGATGATGTGATGCTAAATAATAAGCTACGAGCGATAATTTCTTTGGTACTACCTAATTCACCCGCAGAAAAAGCAGGCTTAAAAACTGGCGATATTGTTTTATCTTATAATGGTGAAGCAATTTATGGTTCAAATAAACTTCACAATGCCTTGGGACTTGCCCGTGTTGGTGATACAGTCCGCTTGAAAGTTTTGCGTAATAATAAACAGCTAATTATTCATGTCACATTGGGTATAAGAGCTTAAAAAAATAACTCTTAATTCAATGGTAAAATTTCATATAGGCTACATTAATAGCTACGATTATTATTTGTTTTTTACAAATTAAACTATAAATTAATAGCTCAATTAATTATTCAGATTATAATGTGGCGATGCAAAATCTAAATCAACTAATAAAATATCACACCATTCATTTTTTATTTTTGATACTGATCATCCTTAACAGCACTGTTTGTGCAGCTGATATTACGGTAAGTGCTGACCGTAACCCTGCAGTACTAAATGAGCAATTTACATTAACATTTTCTGCCAATGATAATCTATCAGGAGAACCTGATTTTTCCCCCTTACAAAAAGATTTTGATATTGTTAATCAAAGAAAAAGCAGCGGTATTCGCATAATCAACGGCAATGTATCGCAGAATACCTCATGGAGTTTGACGCTGTTCCCTAAACGGACGGGCAAGCTAGTTATTCCTGAAATTCACTTTGGTTCGGACAAAAGCCCAGCGGTAACAATTGATGTCTCCGCCATACCTGTTAATTCACAAAATGGACAAACTAGCCAAGATATTATTGTCGAGGCAGAAATCAAACCTAAGACAGTTTATGTCCAACAACAATTGATTTATATCCAACGCTTATTATATGCCCGTGATTTTTTCGATAATGCAACACTCAGCTCGCCACAATTAAAAACAGGTAAAATTGATATTGAAAAGCTCGGTGATCAACGTGAATACACTGAGATGCGTGATGGTCGGCAATACAAAGTCATTGAACGCCGCTATGCTATCTTCCCTATTCAAAGTGGTAAAATTGAAATTGCTCCAACTTTTTTTGAAGGGCGTTTAATTGAAAAAGGTGGGCAAAACAGAAGCTTTGGCTTTTTTAGTATGCCAAGTGGTCGATTATTACGTCGTTATTCTCCTGCTATTAGTGTTAATGTAAAACCGAAAGATAGCACATTCACAGGAAAAAACTGGCTACCTAGCAGTAATTTAACATTACACGCCAATTGGTCAATACCGCCTGAACAAGCTAAAACAGGCGAGCCAATTACATTAACAATAGGTATGATTGCTAACGGTTTACGAGCAGAGCAATTGCCACAATTAGAATTAACACTACCGGATAATTTAAAAGTCTATAATGACAAAGCAGTATTGCATAATGAAGCCAATAGCGATGAAATAATTGGTACTCGCCAAGAAAAGTTTGTCATTATTGCCCCACAAGCAGGGACGTATCAAATTCCTGAAATCAAGTTAGCGTGGTGGGACATCAACACCAATACACAAAAATTTGCGACAATTCCAGCGACAACATTAAAAGCAACAGGTGCAGGAGCTGCAACGGCAATAAACCCTGCTCCTAAAGCTACAGAGAGCAAGCTAAAAGCACAACCGCTGATCAATAAGGAGCCTAAAAGCATTACTCCTAAGCCCAGTGAAATTAGCCAAACTAATGGTACTGAAACTGAAACTGAAACCAAGCCCCAAAATAATTCGTCATTTTGGTTTTATACTGCCATTACTTTCTTCTTGCTTTCCATCATATTGAGCTATTTACTTTGGCAACAATACTCGGCTACACCAAAAACGGTAGTAAATAAAAAACCACGAAACAAACCGCTTTCTTATGCCGGTAGCTTGCAAAAAATCAAACATGCTTGTGAAACACAAGATGGCAAGCAATTACGCAATGCCCTCAACGTATGGGGTAGTAGTTACTTAGGTTTACGCAATGCTAACTTGCAAAAAATCATGGATACGGTTAAGGATGCTGATTTGCAAAATGAAATTCAATTATTGATGAAAGCCCTCTATTCACCCGAAAAAAGTCAATGGAATGCGGGCAAACTCTGTAAATTAGTTTTGAATTACCAACACCCCAGAAAAAAAGAAGCTACAACTTCTCGCATTTCTTCCTTGTATCCAGACGCATGATGGGTACACTAGCAGTCTGTGAGATTCGCTGAAGCATCAAAGGAGATAAAATGAATCCAGTAAAAATTGGTCTTTTAGGTCTAGGAACCGTCGGTGGTGGAACCGCTACTGTTCTTAAACGTAATGCAGAAGAAATTTCGCGTCGTGTTGGGCGTGATATTGTAGTTTCTCATGTCGCAACACTAGACTTAGATAGAGTTGACGAACTGGGTTTAAATCATGGCATCAAAGCCACGCAAGAAGCCGCCGATGTTGTCAACGACCCTGATATTGATATTGTTGTCGAGTTAATTGGTGGTTATTCACCCGCTAAAGAATTAGTTCTACAGGCGATTGAAAATGGCAAACACATTGTCACCGCGAATAAAGCACTTATTGCCATGCACGGCAATGAAATTTTTGCCAAAGCACAAGAGAAAGGCGTAATGGTCGCCTTTGAAGCAGCCGTAGCTGGTGGTATTCCAATTATCAAAGCCATGCGTGAAGGCTTATCCGCCAATCATATTGAATGGTTAGCTGGTATTATCAATGGTACGGGCAACTTTATTCTGACCGAAATGCGAGACAAAGGCAGAGACTTTGCCGATGTGCTAGCCGAAGCTCAAGCTCTAGGCTATGCTGAAGCGGATCCAACCTTTGATATTGAAGGCATTGATGCAGCTCATAAACTCAGCATACTATCATCACTCGCCTATGGTATCCCATTACAATTCGATAAAACTTACACCGAAGGCATTAGCAATATCACACCTGAAGATGTGGAATATGCCTCTGAACTGGGCTACCGAATTAAACACCTCGGCATTGCAAGACGCACCACACAAGGCATCGAACAGCGTGTGCATCCAACCATGATTCCTGAACGTCGTTTGATTGCCAATGTTGATGGCGTAATGAATGCTGTCTTAGTACAAGGTGATGCAGTTGGTCCTACGCTTTATTACGGAGCAGGAGCAGGTGATGAACCCACTGCCTCAGCCGTGGTTGCGGATATTATTGATGTTGCCCGTGCATTAACGGCTGACCCCAATAATCGTGTGCCACATTTAGCATTCCAGCCAGACTTATTAGCAGATACGCCAATTTTGCCGATGAGCAACATTCAAACCGCCTTCTACTTACGGATTTGTGCAGAAGATAAGCCAGGTGTACTCGCCGAAATGACAAAAATACTTGGTGACAGAAATATCAGCATCGAAGCCATTATCCAAAAAGAACCCAATGACGATAAAGCCACTATTATTATGCTAACGCACATTGTCAGAGAAGGTGATATGGATGATGCGATTGAAACGCTAGAAGCACTTGATATTGTTTGCGGAAAAATCACCCGCATTCGTGTTGAATCACTGGGCTAAATAATAAGGTTTATAATGAAGTTTATAGAAACACGCGGTAATGATGGGGAAAAACCACTAGAAGTTAGTTTTTCAGAAGCTATACTCAGCCCCATGTCTTCCTATGGTGGGCTTTATGTACCCAAATTTTTACCTGTATTAGATACAGATTTTTTGCAAGAACATGTCAACTCAAACTACCAAGTTATGGCGTTAGACATACTCAAGTCATTCAACATTGATATTGAACAGCATGTTATTGAAGAAGCCTTAAATCTTTATAATCAATTTGATGACAGTAATACCCCTGTTCCTGTCGTCAAGCTCAAAGATAATCTTTATGTGAGTGAGTTATATCACGGACCGACCCGAGCATTTAAAGATATGGCATTGCAACCTTTCGGGGTTATCCTTTCTGCTCTTGCTCAAAAGCGTGATGAAAACTACCTAATTCTTGCTGCAACCAGTGGTGATACTGGTCCCGCTGCATTAGAAACTTTTAAAAATCGGCAAAATGTTCAAGTCGCTTGTTTATATCCAGACGGCGGAACATCAGACGTGCAACGCCTACAAATGGTGACAGAAGCCGCTAACAACCTAAAAGTTATCGGTATTCACGGGGATTTTGATGACGCTCAACGTGCTTTAAAATTACTACTTAGCTCAGAAACATTTAATGCCAAATTAAAAGAAAAGAACATCCATTTATCGGCCGCAAACTCTGTCAATTTCGGGCGGATAATCTTCCAGCTTATTTACCATATTCACAGCTATTTAGAATTAGTTCGCCAAGAGGTTATACAACTTGGTGATTTAATCTATTTAGACGTACCAAGCGGCAACTTCGGCAATGCACTCGGAGCTTATTATGCAATGAAGATGGGCTTGCCGATTGAAAAAATCCTTATTGCATCCAATAATAACAATGTCTTAACACGATGGATTAACACAGGACTTTACGATTTACGCGATTCTGCCGTTATTCCAACAACTTCACCAGCAATGGATATTTTAAAATCTTCCAATGTTGAACGCATTTTGTTTGATATGTTCGGCTCAGAACGCACTAAAGAACTGATGCTACAACTCGATAGTGAAAAATATTACCAACTTACTGAAGACGAACTTGCAAAGCTACAGCAAACCTTCTCGGCAGACTACTGTACCGATGAAGAAGGCAAGCAATACATTCAGCAAACCTTCGACGCAGGCTACCTAATGGATCCACACACAGCAACCTGCTTCAAAGCCTATGACACCTGCCGTGACAAAGATTTACCAACCGTTGTGTACTCAACCGCAGAATGGACAAAATTCTCCCCAACCATCGCCAATGCTCTAACGGGAGAAACCGCAATGACAGACGAAGCTGCCCTAAAAGCCATTGCAGAAAAAGCTAATATCGAAATTCCAGCACAAATTAGCCAATTATTTGAAATGGAAATCACCCAAGACACCGTGATTGACAAACAGGATATTGAAAAAGAAATCTTGGCATTTTTATAAAATACCTTAAATCACAAGAGTATAATAAAACTATACAATAGGAAGATGATTAATTATGGCAGGGAGGGGAAAATAATTTCACCCCTGCGAAGGAAATACTCAGTTTTTAAAATGGAAGACCACTGCCACCAGCAGGTGGGAAGCCGCCACCGCCCATGGCTCGCATCATTTTGCGTATTCCGCCTTTTTTGAATTTTTTCATCATCTTACTCATTTGTTTATGCTGTTTGAGTAAGCGATTGACATCTTGTATTTGTAAGCCACAGCCGTTGGCGATGCGGCGTTTGCGGGAGCCTTTGATAATGTCGGGGAAGCGGCGTTCTTGTGGGGTCATTGAGTTGATAATGGCAACCATGCGTCGCACTTGTTTTTCGGCATCATCGCTTTTGATGGCTTGAGTCATTTTGCCCATGCCGGGTAATTTGTCCATCAAGCCTGCCATACCGCCCATTTTTTGCATTTGCAGCATTTGCTCGCGTAAATCCTCAAGGTCGAAGGCTTTGCCTTTGTTGAGTTTTCTAGCGAGTTTTTGAGCTTTTTTGTGATCAACTTTTTGCTGAGCTTCTTCTACTAGGCTGAGAATATCGCCCATGCCTAAAATGCGAGAAGCCATACGGTCAGGGTGGAAGGCTTCAAGTGCATCAATTTTTTCACCGACACCGATAAATTTGATGGGTTTGCCTGTGATATACCTAACCGAAAGCGTTGCACCGCCACGAGCATCACCGTCGGCTTTGGTGAGGATAACGCCAGTGAGGGGTAGGGCATCATCAAAGGCTTTGGCGGTATTCGCTGCGTCTTGCCCTGTCATGGCATCAACAACGAATAGCGTTTCGACAGGATTGGCAACTTGATGAATCTCTTTGATTTCATCCATCATGTCGTTGTCAACATGCAAACGACCTGCGGTATCAATAATCAGGACATCCGCATAGGATTTTTTAGCCGCTTTTATCGCAAGCTTGGCGATTTTGGCAGGTTTGTGCTTAGGGTTGGTGTCAATAAAGGTTGCACCCGCTTGATCTGCAACAGTTTCTAACTGGCGAATAGCCGCAGGGCGGTAAATATCACAACTGACGACTGAAACCGTTTTCTTTTCTTTTTCGATTAGCAGCTTGGCAAGCTTACCAGCCGTTGTTGTTTTACCTGCACCTTGCAAACCTGCTAATAAAATAATCGCAGGTGGTTGAGCTTTTAGGTCTAAACTCTCATTAGCTTGCCCCATAATTTCTACAAGCTCAGTATCAACGATTTTGATCAGAGCTTGCCCTGGGGTTAAACTTTGTAGAACTTCTTGACCGATTGCTCGCTTGCGGATACGGTTAATTAATTCTTTGACGACTGGCAAGGCGACATCCGCCTCAAGTAGTGCCATGCGGACTTCGCGTAGCGAATCTTTGATATTGTCTTCGGTGAGTCTGGCTTGTCCGCGTAATTTTTTTATGGTACCCGACAGGCGGTCGCTTAAATTTTCAAACATATTTTTCGTGTTTCCTTGCCCTTTGTTATAACATAGAGTGTGATTTATTCTTTAAAGATAAGAAGCTAGTAACAATGATAACAACTCTTAGCATTTTAGCAATTATTGCTTATTCAATTACATTTGTATTAATTTTTGTTCGCTTTCGTAAGCAATTGCACCATATTGAGCATAAAAGTACAGTATTTCTCAAATGGGCATGGGGAGGAGCTTTGTTATTACATATTGCAGTAATAATGTATACCTATTTACAAACAACTACTATAAGTTTTGATTTACTTTCCTCAATTTCCTATGTGTTTTGGTTAATTTCTTTATTACTTTTTTACACGATTTTTAAATGCCATATTGAAACGTTAGGATTATTTATTATCCCTGTTGTTGTTATTAGCTTATTATTTCCTATCATTTTACCTGATAAACAAGAGATAATCCGTTTTTCAGGAGGGTTAAGTTTTCATATATTGAGTTCTTTATTAGCGTATAGTGTATTACTGTTTGCAACCGTGCAGTCCTTATTACTTGCTTATCAAAATAGAAATCTGCATCAACGAAAAATGATGGGGCTGATTTCAACTTTACCTGCTTTGCAAGATATGGAGGCTTTATTGTTTCGCTTGATAAAATTAGGCGTTGTTTTATTAACGATTGCAATACTAAGTGGTGTTTTATTTATTAGCGGAGAAGAACAGCATGGTTTAATACATAAAACATTTTTTTCTATTACTGCGTGGTTAATATTTTTAATATTACTTTATGGGCATTATCAACATGGATGGCGTGGGCAAATAGCAATTCGTTGGACAATTGGTGGTTCGATATTTTTATTATTGGCATTCTTTGGCAGTAAATTCGTACTTGAATATTTGATTAACTAGATTAATTAACAATGGAAACAGAATCATCATTAGCAATTTATTTTCTTGCACTGTTTATTTTATTTTTTCTTTCAGCTTTTTTTTCCAGTTCAGAAACTGCTTTAATGGCACTTGACCGGCATCGTCTAAAGCATTTATCAGAAAAAGAGTATAAAGGAGCGATATTATCTCAACGATTATTAGAAGAACCAGATCGTTTAATTATTTTAATTTTATTGGGTAATAATT
>JALWYT010000042.1 GCA_026992705.1 Thiotrichaceae bacterium | reverse complement strand
GATATTGCTCAAGTGTATCAAATAGTGTTTGATGAGCTTTTATTGGTTCAGTTTGTGCGATTAAGCTGTAGTCTGGATAGGCGGTCAATGCCCAGCTTACTTGTTGCTCTAACGGTGTATTTTGATTAGGCTTTTGCTGCCCATTTAAACGTTTTATGACAATTTTATGGTAATCTAAGTCCTTTGCTATAAATTCCATTAAATCAGGTGGCAGCGGATGCTTGTGTGTCGGGTCAAGGTAAAAGCTACAACTGCCCACTTGAATACTTTCTGGATTCGGTGTTTCTAAAATCAATAAACCACCTGGTACAAGTTTTTCTTTGGCTATTTGAATGAGTTCAAATAATTGTTCAAAGGGTAAATGTTCTGCAATATGAAACCCTGAAATCACGTTAAAAGTCTGTTGTTCTTGTTGCTTAAGGTACGCTAAAGCATCTTGATGGACGACATCAAACCCCATTTCTTGACAAGCCGCTACCATTGATGTATTCAAGTCAACACCTTTGGCGTGGTAGCCTTGCTCTTTTAGCAGTTCAAGCCATTCACCTCTGCCACAACCTATATCCAATGCTGGCTTATCTGGATACAGTGCCATAATTGTTTCAATAGCGGGCAGATAGACTGCTAACCGTTGTTTTATTGTTTCTTTGCTACCACGAAAATGTTCTTCAAAGCGGAGGTAAAAATCATCTTGCATTAGAACGGTCTCGCTGTATGTTAATGTGTGGTGGAATCCAATTATTACCGACAAATTCAATTTGATGCGTATTTTCAACTTCAAAAACTAAAGCAAGGTCGATCCATTGGTAATTTTTTGATAGATGCGTATGGCTATCTGTGAGTGCGAGAGTAATTGAATAATTACCGACACCGATATTGGCAACAAACTCAATACTAAAATCTATGATTTCATTGGCTTTAAGCTGTGTGATTTGCTGCCCTGTATGCCATGTGTTTGTTCCAAATACAATTTGTCCTAACCTGTCTTTAATCATATAGCCTAGTACGAGTACATCAAGGGCTTGCCGCGTAATGGCTTTAATATTAAGAAATAACTTTTGACCGACGATCACGCGTTCTGTTTGCTTGCCATCTTCTGAATATAAACCGGATGACAGAATTTCTGCTTCTTTTGTGCCGGATTCTGTTTGTATTTTGCCCGATTTGTGTTGCTTTTGTGTAATGCTTAAATTTTCTTTTTTGGTAATCATGGCATTGTAGTAATCCATCACGGCTTCTGGTTCACCATCTTTAATAATACGTCCGGCATCTAATAAAATAACGCGGTCACACAAAGCTTGTATTGCACTTCTGTCATGGGAAACGAGCAGTAAGGCTGTGCCCTTTTCTTGGAAGGTTTTTATGCGAGCAAAGCTTTTATGTTGAAAGTAGCGATCTCCAACGGAGAGTGCTTCATCTACAATTAGTACTTCTGGACGAAAAGCTGTGGCAACGGCGAAAGCAACTCTCATTTGCATACCGCTGGAATAAACCCGAATGGGTTGGTCAAAATATTCACCAATTTCAGCAAATGCCTCTATTTCAGGCATAATACTATGAATTTCAGTATTGCTGAATCCCATAATACTGAGTGTGTTGTATGCATTTTGCCTACCAGTAAAATCAGGATGAAAACCCATGCCTAATTCTAAAATAGCAGAAACACGGTTACATATTTTTACTTGACCTTCGGAGGGTACTGTTGTCCCTGCGATTATTTTTAGTAGCGAGCTTTTACCTGCTCCATTTTGCCCAGCGAGTGCAATCGCTTCACCCTGCTCAAGCGTAAAACTTATATCTCTAAGTACCCATGTTTCTTCGACTGATTTAGCATGAAAACCAAACCAATTGGCAATGCGTTGCAATTCGGAACGATAGTGCCGATAGACTTTTCCTATGTTTATCAGTTGCACCACGCTCATAGGGCATCTACCATATCTGCACTCGATTTTCGGTAAAGGGTGTAAGCAAATACTAAAAGAACAAGACTAAGCAAAAATATCCATGCGAGAGAACTTGTATCTGGGTAGGTGTTATAAACTAAGGTTTTTTGAAAGCCATTGATCATTGGATAAACGGGGTTAAAATTTAGTAAATAACGGTACTGTTCAGGTATAATATGTTCAGAATAAACGATAGGGGTTAACCAGAAGGCAAACTGTAAAATAATTGCTACAATTTGGGCAATGTCTCGTATAAAGACGTTTAATATTCCTAAAATCATCCCTAGTCCTAGAGCAAACAAGAGTGTTACGACTGAAAGTAATGGTATCCATACAATTTGTAGACCTGGCATAAAGCCTAGCAGTAAGAAAATACTTAATATCGCGACTAATAGTAGTATATGGTTAATTAACATTTCTCCTACTAAAATAAGCACTAAACTTAGCCGAGGGAATGCGGTTTTCTTTATTAAATTAGCATGATTAATAAAAATACTTAGGCTTCGTGTGAGCGTTTCAGTAAATAGTGTCCAGCCTAATATGCCTGCCATTAAATACAGTGCATAAGCATATTCATGATCAATACTAGCTAGCTTTGCCGCTAATACTTT
>JALWYT010000041.1 GCA_026992705.1 Thiotrichaceae bacterium | reverse complement strand
TTATTACTAAGATTCAATTTTTCAAAAATTTCTTTTTTTGATAGTTTTTTATAATTTTGTAACAATTGAATTTGAATGTTAATTAAATTTTTATCTAAATTTTCTATATACAAATTGTCTATGTTAAGTTCATTAAAAATTTTAAATAAATATGAATATTTTTTTGACTTTTGATGATAAGATAAAGGAATTTTCACCCCTGTTCCTTTATCTGTATTATTTGTTGATTTATAACTTTTAGGATATTTATCTAAAGAAAATTTTGAATCATCAAGTTTTAAACTTGATTGTTTAATTATTTGGTCTAAAATAATATACCCTTCTTGTCTCGATAATGTTTCATTAAATAATATCCACAAATGAATACCTCTATTACCAGAAAATTCAAGTAAATAATCAATACCTTTTTCTTTTAAAAAATTTATTAAAATATTAATAATTTCAAATATATTATACAGTAATGGGGATTACTGCTTTAGTGATAATTACAAACGACCCATAAGTGTACGATGCTATACAAATTACTTAAACTAGCTATACCCGTACTAAAGCAATAACGCCATGTGGCAGGTCAATTTTAGTTTATAAATGGGGGGACTTGCATTAAGCAGGGTGAATTTCTTGGTTAATGAAATCACTCATAACTTGATTAAAGGTCTTTTAACGTCAAACACAATTGGGGAAATTACTATGGGCTTTAGTATGAAACCACGCAAGTCATTGCGTACTTTCGTATTGTCTGCAATAAGTACAACACTTCTTTCAAGCACTTTTCTTATCACCGTGCCGGCACAAGCAGCGAGTATCAATATTCCAAATAATACACCAGGTCATTTATCAACCCTACAAGTAAAGGCAGCCGTTAAAAAGTTGTATAAAGGTCGTATTATTTATACAAAACGCACAGCAACACCTGGATTTCCAAACTGTCATGTCATCAAAATGATTACGAATACAGGTGAATTTAAATATATTCGTTACGCTTGTACTACAGACTAAGTCACCCTATTATATCCCGTAATTCTTACATCTGAACCATTAATTTATTAGGGGATATAATGAAACATTTAATACCAAGTATTACATTAAGTATAGTTGCAACTATTGGCTTACAAGCTTGTGGCAATTCACAGAATGATACCGCACAAAATTCTGATAATAATGACTTATCAACATTACAGGGGGACTTAAAAGAGCAAAACTATTTTCTGGTTATCGAACAAACCGCTACAAACCCAGATAAATATGTTTTGGCTGAACGTCATCCAACCAATGGTGAAACACGGGCTGTCTTGAAAAAGCTGGATGGCTCAGAAGTTATTATGAGTCATGATGAACTCAAAGCATTAGCTGAAGCAGAGGCAAAGAAAGTTGAAAATGGTACTTCCGCATTAACACAGGAAGCTTCAGCAGAAGCGGCATCATCTGGCTTAGGACTTGGTGAAATGATACTAGCCTCTGCTGCAGGTGCATTGATTGGCGGTATGTTAGCGAACAAATTATCACAAAATGATAATTTTAGACAACACCAACAGGCTGCTACTAAACCTGAAGCAGCTATATCAAAAAGTGCTGAACCACGCCCAAAGCCTAGTTTGCAGCAACCAACTAAATCAACATCCCAAACTCAAAAACGTAAAGGGTTTTCATTTGGTAGTCGAAAGCGGCGATAATATATAAAATAAGTCCGTGTTTTCATCGTTTTGAAAACACGGATTTCAATTCACCTACTATTATTGGTAAGTTTATCTATATTTCCATCCATGGCTGATTATCAATAACACCTGAATTTGTAAAGCCACTTTCCATGTCTTATAAATTCCTATTCGTTTTATTTCTTAGTCTGTTACACACTTTCTTCAGCTTTTGTATAGAAGCAGTAGAGAAAAAACAAATGATCACTATTGGTGTACTAAGTCACCGTGGTGATATTATCACTCAAAATGCCTGGACTCCCACGGCTGAATATTTAAGTGAACAATTGCCTAACTATTCTTTTATTATTCGACCGCTTAAATTTGATGAAATCAATGAGGCAGTTGCTAATGCTGAAATTGACTTTATACTCGTCAACCCTGGAATTTATGTCAATTTAGAGGTGCGCTATCGTGTTTCACGTTTAGCAACTATGAATAATCGGCGTGGCAATAAACCTTACAATATTTTTGGCGGAGTAATTTTTACAAATAACAAACATTCAGAAATCCATACACTAGAAGACCTCAAAGGCAAAACATTTATGGCAGTGGATAGGGCATCCTTAGGTGGCTTTCAAATGGCATGGCGTGAATTTAACGCAAAACACATCTCTCCTTATGATGATTTTAAGTCAATCTATTTTGGTGAGACACATGACCGTGTTGTTATGTCTGTTATTCATGGTGAAGTTGATGCAGGAACTGTTCGTACTGATATACTTGAGCGAATGATAGCTGCGGGAAAAATTAAAAAATCAGATTTCCATATCTTAAACCAGAAAACAGACAAGCGTTTTCCTTTTTTGCTCAGTACACAACTTTATCCAGAATGGCCATTTAGTAAATTACAACATACTCCAAATCCACTTGCTCAAGACGTGGCTATTGCTTTACTACAAATGCCAAAAAATCACCCTGCAGCTATTGCAGGTAATTATTCAGGTTGGACCGTTCCGCTAGACTATCAACCAGTACATGAATTATTCGAAGAACTAAAATTACCTCCTTATGAGCAAAAATTTACATTAATTGATGCAATTAAACAATATTGGTACTGGGTTATAATAAGCCTTCTTGCATTAATTGTTATGATATTTATTACGATTTTTGTTGCACAACGGAATCGCTACTTGAAAGGTGAGAAAGCCACATTAGAGCGACAAAATAAATTGATTCTTGATTCTGTTGCCGATGGCATATATGGTGTTGATACGAAAGGTAATTCAACTTTTATTAACCGGGCAATGGAAGAAATTACAGGTTGGGAAGCAAAAGATATTATTGGCAAAAACCAACATAAAATTCTCCATCACAGCTATGGTGACGGTAGTCCACACCCGCCTGAAAAATGCCCTGTTTATTTAACATTTAAAGAAAATAAATCCCGTTTTATTACTAATGATATCTTTTGGAAAAAAGACGGTACAAGCTTCCCCGTTGAATACAGTGCCACCCCCATTCGGGATGAAAAAGGCAAAACAATCGGTAGTGTTGTCGTATTTCGTGATATTACAGCTCGTAATCTTGCTGAACAAAAACGGCAAGAGCATCAAGAACAACTTACGCATGTTGCACGTTTAAGCACCCTAGGGGAAATTGCCTCAAGTATTGCCCATGAGCTTAATCAGCCACTTACCGCCATTGCAACAAATGCCCGAGCTTGCGTAAGAATGTTAGAATCAGAAAATCCACCTACTGAACGTTGTGCTGATGTTGTTGAAAAAATTGCTATACAATCAGAGCGAGCAGGCGAAGTAATTCGACACATTCGTCATTTTGCTCATAAAGATACAGTGAATAAACAAGCAGTCAAAATATCAAAAATTATTCACACTGCACTAGAATTATTAAAAAATGAAATCCAAAAAAATCATATCAGTGTACATTTAAACATTGATACATCAATTAAATATGTACTAGCTCAAGAAATACAAATTGAGCAAGTTATTCTAAACCTTGTGCGTAATGCTATAGATGCTATGAAAAATACAGACTATCACTCCAGAAACCTTAACATCAGTGTTACCCCTAAAGAGGACAAGCTAGCGGAAATTCGGGTAAGTGACACGGGGTCAGGTTTGCCCACTCATATGGCAGAACAAATTTTTTCACCATTTGTTACGACAAAGCCTCAGGGGATGGGTTTAGGGTTATCAATCAGTTATAGTATTATTGAAAATCACAAGTCTATGTTACATGTTGATTCAGTAGAGGGTAATGGAGCTAGTTTTTATTTTACTTTGAATACCGTAGATAAATAATTATGAGCGAAAACCAATTATATAATGACCCCATTGTCTTTATTATTGATGATGACGATGAAGTAAGAGAAGCCATTGCTTTACTCATGGAATCTGTTGGTTTAGCCTCAGAATCATATTCATCTGCCGAAATCTTTTCTGATAACTTTAATCTTGATCGCCCTGGTTGCATTATATTAGATATCCGTATGAAAGGTATGAGTGGACTTATGCTACAAGAACACTTAGCCAATCAAGAAATACATCCACCCATTATTTTTATCACAGGTCATGGTGATGTACCGATGGCAGTAAAAGCGATAAAAGCAGGAGCAATAGACTTTATTCAAAAACCATTTAATGATCAAGTGCTATTAGAAAGTGTTTATCGAGCCATCGAAGTTGATGAAAAACAACGTGGTAAAGCTCAAAAGCATGCAGAAATCCGTGAAAAACTAGCCCGACTTACCCCACGTGAACATGAAGTGCTTGACCTTGTTGTGAAAGGTCATCGCAATAAAATTATTGCTGATAAACTACATATTTCACAGTCAACTGTTGAAGTCCATCGCTCTCGAGTCATGGAAAAAATGGAAGCAAATTCACTGTCTGACTTAATGCGTATGGTATTAACAATCAGTGATGATTAGAAAATGTCAAGCTAATTTTCAACGAGCTTCCCCTGCTTTATTTTCAGGAAAAATCCGTAGCAAAAATGAAGACTTTATTGTTGAAGAAATTCCAAGCATTACGCCCACAGGTAACGGTGAACACATCTGCCTTAAAATCAAAAAATCAGGTGAAAACACGGATTGGTTGGCAAGACAATTAGCCAAAATTGCAGGCGTAAAACGTCGAGATGTCAGCTATGCCGGCATGAAAGACCGCCATGCAGTAACAACGCAATGGTTTAGCATCTACCACCCCAAACCACAATCATTTAACTGGCAGGCAGGCTTGCCCGAAACCGTTGAAATACTAGAAGAAACCCGCCACGAAAGAAAACTACGCCTCGGCACACTGCAAGGCAATCAATTCCAATTGATTATTCGTGATTGCCAACTGCTCAATAACAACACACACGCCGATATTGCAAACCGCATAGAATACATACGTCAACACGGCATCCCCAACTACTTTGGCGAACAACGCTTTGGTCGTAACTTCAACAATCTACAAAAAGCCGAAGACTGGTTCAGCGGCAAATTCAAACCTAAAAAACGCAATCTACAAAGTATTTTTCTCTCCGCCGCCCGCTCATGGATTTTCAACCAAATCCTCTCAGAACGAGTCAAACAACAAACATGGAATCACGCCATTGCAGGCGACGTATTCATGCTAGACGGCAGCAAAAGCTGGTTTATCGACGACATAGACGAAACCATCACGCAACGCATCCAAGCCCAAGAAATCCACCCAACAGGAGCATTATGGGGCAAAGGCAAACTCGCCAGCCAAGCCGATATGAGAGATATTGAAGAAAAAATCGCAAAGCAATATCCTATTTTAAGTGAAGGACTTTGCCAACATAAACTCAAACAAGAACGCCGCCGCCTACGCCTAAGCTGCAAAGACATAACCGCCAAATGGCTAGACGAACACCGCTTACAGCTCAATTTCAGCTTAACTGCTGGAGCTTATGCCACGTCGGTGCTTCGGGAGCTAATGATCTAATGTTGCACAACTAAGATGGTAAAATGTTGGGATTAAAGTAAAGAGCTTGCTCTTTACTAGCCGAAGCGTAAGCGAGGCAACGCCTAAATCCCCTTTTTATCGCCCTAAAAAATCGTTCAATTTTTCGGGGAAAAGGCGTGGATGTTTGAGGGAGTGGAGCTTGGCGAAACGACCGAGTTCACGCCGCCGAAAAATTGGATGATTTTTTAGGAAAAAGCGATAAATCGGGGTGTCCTTTTCTTTGGATACTTTCTTTTGGACAAGCAAAAGAAAGTATCTCGTCGCCTAACTACGAAATAAAGAAAGAGCTACTAACAGTACAAGGCGACGAAACCCTTAACCAAAATCCGTGACTTCACTACAGCAGATAGCATTGAATTCACGGATCAGGCTTAAATAAATTGTAAAAGAGCATAATACAAATCAATGATATTGGAATAATCAAGAATGGACACAACAATCAAACTTACTGAATACAGTCACGGAGCAGGCTGTGGCTGCAAAATCTCCCCAGCAGTTTTGGATGTCATGCTAGAAAGCAAAATTACCCAAACACTCGACCCTGCTTTATTGGTTGGCAATAGCTCACGGGATGATGCAGCCGTTTACAATGTAGGCAATGGTTTAGGCATTATCAGTACCACCGACTTCTTTATGCCAATTGTTGATGACCCATTCACCTTTGGACAAATTGCCGCTACCAATGCCATTAGCGATATTTACGCAATGGGCGGCAAACCCATTATGGCGATTGCCATTTTCGGCTGGCCACTCGACAAACTCCCCGCCGATGTCGCCCAGCAGGTGATTGAAGGGGGGCGCAAAGCCTGTAAAGATGCAGGTATCAATCTTGCAGGCGGGCATAGTATTGATGCCCCTGAGCCTATATTTGGTCTGGCAGTCACAGGAACCGTTGCTATCGAACAATTAAAACAAAACAACACTGCCCAAGCAGGCGACCATATCTTCCTCACTAAACCCATCGGCATAGGCATACTTACCACCGCTCAGAAAAAGAAAAAACTCAAGCCCGAACACGCCAATATCGCCATAGAAACCATGTGCAAACTCAATAAAATCGGCACAGAACTCGCCCAAATTGATGGTGTAAACGCTCTAACTGATGTTACAGGTTTCGGCTTAGCAGGGCATCTACGCGAAGTCTGCGAAGGTAGCCAACTCAAAGCCAAACTCAACTTCAACAAAATTCCACTACTCCCACACATCCACGAATACCTAGATATGGGCTGCTCCCCGGGCGGAGCCAATCGCAACTACAAAAGCTACGGTCATGTACTCAGCTCAATAAACCAACGCCAAAAAGAAATACTCTGCGACCCCCAAACCAGCGGTGGATTATTAGTCATGGTAAGCGACAAAGGCCTAAATGAATTTATTCAAACCACACAAGCAAATGGTTTAAGCTTAGAAGCCATTGGGCAGCTGGAAGCATTACAACAAGATGATAGTATATTTATTAATTGTTCTAATTAAATATTAATGTTAAGGTATTTAAATAGACAAAAAAAATGCGGCCATAAAAGCCGCATAAATTACCACCAAAGGAGGATGGAGGAGTGTTAAACTTGTCTCAACTCAAGTCATGAAAGTATATTAGTATATTCTAATTTAATGGTCAACAAGTTTTTTGTTATTTTTATATTTTTTTTGATACACATTTAAAAAACCTCCCTAAATAGACTTGATAGGTATATATTTTGTAGTGTCAGTAGGTGTTTTAATTTGTGTATCTGGCATCCAAGCATGACCATAAATAACTTCATAACTGGCAGGGTATAAGCCATTGTCTTGCCGGTAAGTTTCATAAGCAGTTTCAAATGCGGCAATTCTTTGCTTGCCTGTTAGTGTTTTCCGACGACTAGTAATGGCATTACTGGCTCCAATTTGTTTTAGGTCTCGCATTAATTGTTTTACGCTGCTATAGGTCATGGTAATCATTTCCATATCCATTACGGGTTGTGAAAAGCCTGCACGCATGAGTTCGTCGCCAATGTCGTGCATATCGGTATAAGTGCTACTGTGCGGCAAATCGTCAACTTTTGCCCAGCTTTGGCGGAGTTCTTTTAGGGTATCGGGACCAAAGGTGGTGAATAGTAATAAGCTCCCTGCCCTCATGCAAGCCGCCATATTTTGGAAGGCTGTAGGTAGGTTGTCGCTCCACTGCAGCATGAGATTGGAGATTATTAGATCAACGCTATTTGCTTTAATCGGTAATTGATGCACATCCGCACAAATGCCCAGCGGTTTTCGTCGCCATGAGCCTTTTTTCTTTGCTTTGGCGACCATGCCATGAGCTAAGTCGAGCGATAAGATTTTGGCTTTGGGGTACTGTTTTAGCAGAGCGGCAGTGATTTGCCCTGTGCCACAGCCTAAATCCATCGCTATTTCTGGTTTGACTTTGATATAGTCCAAGCGTTCAACTAAACGTCGTGCAATTTCTTGTTGGAGGACTGCAGCAGCATCATAGCTTTCTACTGCTCTTTCAAAGTGCTGGCGTGTGATTTTGCGGTCAATTTGAAATGATGAATCAGACATGGCTTAACACACTTTGCATAAATTCATCGGGGTGCGAAATAAACGGTGCATGACCGGCTCCAGCGATAACATCAACCTGACTATTTGGCTGTTTGGCTAAGTCATCGGCAACAGTTTTGGGGATTAAACGATCTAGCTCGCCAAGTATCCAGTGTGATTTTATTGTTTGTTCTGCACGAGTAAAATCAGCCGTTTGCAAAATTTTCAAACCGTCCGACAAAGCCGCTTTGCTAGGCGGATTTGCCAGTAAATCTTCACGCAGTTGCTTGACTTGTCGCTGTACATTCTTGACTTTCATAAACTGAAGGGCGAGAAATCGCTTTAGCGTTCCTTCAAAATCTGCTTGTAAATTATCAATAAATCCCGCCAATGTTTCTGCCTGCATCGCATTTTGCCAATGATCACGCTGCACAAAACTCAAACTGCTCGCAAC
>JALWYT010000040.1 GCA_026992705.1 Thiotrichaceae bacterium | reverse complement strand
ACTAGTTTTTCAGCTTCTTCTTTTTGTTTGCGGCTACCTTCAATCATAACTTCTTGCAAGATTTCATTAGCGGCTTCTTGGTCTTGTAGCTCAAAATAAGCTTTTGCAATATTTAATTTAACAGCAGCTTCTAAAGAATCCTCTTCTTCTATAGCATTTGAACTTGTGCCATTATTATTTGAGTGTACTTCTTGGTAAGGAGCAGGAGCACTACCATCAATTCCAAAGGCGGTTGCCGTGTTAGCAGAGGCTGTTGTAACCATTGCTGCTTTAAATTCTTCTGTGGCTTTTTTATCACGCATACGTTTGATTAGACGTAATAATAAGTAAAGCCCAATCAATATTGTTAACAATGGTAATAACCAAGAGAAAATGGCTAAACCAGAACCTGATGATTTTTGTGGTGTTGTGGCTGTGTTTGATGCAACTTGCTTAGCTTCTGAGGAATGATTGTTTGTTGCTAATTGATCTTGAAGTTGCTTAATTGTTGCTGTATCTTGAGAAGATTGTGTTTTGGCAGCATCGAGTTGTTCTTTTAGTATTGTATTTTCTTGTTTTAGTGATTCAATTTCAGCTTGTAAATTTGCAATTTCATCATTTGATGTTGACGCAGTATCTGCAGTATCTTCTGTTTGGGGGTTAGCACCTACGGCTTTTAATTGCTCTTGTAATTTTTGAATTTGTGCATCAGCATCTTCTTGATCTGCCTCATATTTCGTAACTAAGGATCGTAGTTGCTCTAATTCAGTTTTTAAATCCTCAACACTTTTTCCATCGCTAGTTGCTGTATTTTCAGCTGATTGACTTGCTTCTTTTTGCTCTTTTTCATACTTATCAACTAAAGCATTTAATTGTTCAATTTGAGTTTGTAAATCGGCTATCTTTTTATTGGCTTCTTTTAAGTCTTCGAATAGCTTTGCATTATTTGCTAGTACTTGTTCATCACCTTTTTGTTCAATTTGAGATGATGATTGTTTATTAGAAGCAAGTTTTGCTTTCAGTTCTTTTATTTGTTTTTGTAAACTCTTATTTTCTTCTTGAAGCTTTTTAAATATAGTCGCAGTTATAGTCTTAGATGTTACTGTTACTAGTTCAGGTTTTAAGTCTTGAATTTTTTCCTTATCTATTAACCTCAATGTTTTTCCTACACGCAAACTATTAATATTTTTTTTAGAAAAAGCATCAGGGTTTTTTTCAAGAAGATATTGCATAATAATGTCGTGAGACTGTTTAGCAACATCAGGATAGTTTTTAGCAACAATTTTAGAAAGGCTATCACCAGGCTTCACTTCATACATTGTATCTGCGAATACAGTAGAGGATAGTAATACACTGCTTAATAAGATAGTTAACACGATAGCATATGAGGCTTTTTTTATTTTTTTATTTTGTGTAACATATTGTTGTATGTAACTACTCATTTTGAATATCCTCAGTAGAAATTGTTCTACGAACCCTTTAGTAGTGTGCTTGTGAAATTTATGATTTGAACATTTTGGAGATTAAACTTTATTTAGCAGTAATAATTACTGTATTCATCCCCATACTAAAAGCATGGGAATAATGGAGTCTCGCTAAATTCAGCTGTCTGTAATAGCTTCATTATTTTCAGGCAAGTTCCTAAGTGTTTTATAAAATTTTAGCAATATTTTCTGCAGCACGTTTTACATCAAGAAAGATTAAACCCAAACGTGCATTAGGTTTTGCCAGAATTGTCACAACTGCTTCATTGCCTGCGTGTGTCATTAAGATATAACCATTATCACCTTTGATTAATACTTGTTCTAAGGCACCTCGATTTAATTCTTCTGATGTTCTATCACCTAGTGATAATAGTGCAGCACTCATCGCACCTACGCGATCTTCATCCATTCCTGCAGGTAATAAGGCTGCCATCATTAAACCATCAGTTGAAAGTACCGCAGACGCTTCAATATCCGCAGTAGAACCATTTAAATCACTTAAAATGGAATTAAGCATTTCAGAACGCATGATGTTCTCCTTTAGTATTTGTTTTTTTAGTAACTATTCAAATTATTTTCAATGTAAATAAAATATCTTCTTAAATATTCGTTGTTATAACACTTTCATTGCCATAACGAATTTCTAATGCCCAAATTAACTCTTTAAATGCGGTTTGGTTGAGTTGAGGCACACCACCAATAATTAAAGTGAAGCGTGTATCACCAACATAAATTGGCCAAAAACCTATTTCACTATTTCCATTTGCGTCAATCAATCCCCAAGCTTTCTGCCTATGTCCTAAGTTATCTTTTAAGACTTCTTTATGTCGAACATAGGCAGCAGTGAGATTAGCACTCAACGCCGCAAGTTCCTCTGCCACTTCATGGGGATAGCCTGCGGCTCCAAGATAAAGTCCACGACCTTCTGCCAAAACTGCCTTACCATCACTTGAAAGTGGTTTTAACAAGCTCGGTAAAATACTTTCAATACTATCTGTTGGAGCCATTTCTTGTTTATCATTTCCATAAATAAAACCTGCTTCTTGCATCCAATGTACAAACTCTAGGGCAGCTTTCCGCTTCAAGCCACTTAATTCACATGCAATATCAACATTAAATTGTGGTGTTTCTGGTATTTTTAATAAGCGGTGTAAAAAAGAACGACCTGCATCTGTGGCATCATCCTGAACAGCATAATAACTTCCACCGGGAGTAATGCCTAAATATAAATCGTCACCAAGTGCGTAATCACTCATGCTGATGTTACTCCTGGGTCTAAAGATAATAATAATGATTGGATTAACATGGATACATCATCTCGCTTGCGTGCATCAACTTCAAAAAGAGGGGCATTTAAAGAGAGTTGATCTAGCCACTTACGATAATCTTGCAGATTAGGGCTACGCTGTATATCCATTCGGGTAATACCAACCACTAATTGTTGCTTATCAATAAAGTCTTTAAAAGAATGAGTGTAAAACTTCAAATCTCTTAGTGGTTCGATTCGTGTATTATCTAGTAGTAATATCAAGCCAATACCACCATTAGTTAATATATCCCACATAAAATCAAAGCGTTCTTGCCCAGGTGTACCATATAAATGTACACGCTCGTTATGACTCAGCTTGATCAAGCCGTAATCCATTGCAACCGTGGTATTTGCTTTTCGACTTTTAGTCATATCAGATGCACTTTCATCTGTAGTAACAATACCAATATCACTAATTGATGCAATAGCTGTAGTTTTTCCTGCTCCGACAGGACCTGTAAAAATTATTTTCCGATTGACAGCACTCATTCTGTTATTATCCAAGTAGTCGATTTAGCAAGCGAGAGAATAAGCTACGATTTTTACTGGTCTCTTTTTTCTCGCTGTGTTGCATATATGTTTTCAATTTATCCGGGCTATGTTCCATCAAACCTAAAGCACAAGCAGCATTATAAAAAGCAAAAACATAACGCTGTGGAATATTGAGGTTATGTGCTATTTCTAGCATATTAAAAGCATCATTTGACCATAATGCTGAGATTCTAACCACATGAGGAAACGTTTCTATCCTTGTAAGGTTGGGCCAGTGACGTAACATAATACGTTTTTTAATATCAACATTACGATGTAATTTACCTGATGAGGTGAGTAGCATCGCTGTCCAAATAAAACCTTCTAAATCATATAAGCTTTCAGACTTTTCTAATAATAGGTTATTTGCTTGCTCAACTGTTTTCTCATTCATGATGCCTATTACAACATCTGTCTTTTTAATTGGTGTTTTGCAAAGTTCTACAAAATCATCTGACAACATGGACACATTACAATACGTTTGTAGTGTTTTGGGGATAAAATATATTATGGTTGATTGATACTTTATCTGCACCATTTGTTGTGATTGAATTGCTAATCTTAATGCATCCTGCAAACTGGAAATTAAATAATTTTCAGGGGTATAGAGAGTGACCTCACTTTTCCAAGTTTGTGGATTTTTAATATCTTCTGCGATACCACATAATTTATCCCAGCGTTTTTGTTTTTCCTTTAAAGAAACTACCGGTTTACTAATCTTAACTTTTGTTTTAATAGAAGCTTCTGTTTTTTTGTTTTCCTTTAGTTTAGTTTCAGCAAGACTAGCAACTAATTTTTTAGACTTAAACGGTGTATTTATCGGTTTAGTTTGAACAGTAGGTTTCTTCGTTATATCAAACGGTGTTACTACCTCATTATCAGGAGGTATTTGAGATATTGTCTTTTTTGCTTTTTTAAAGTTTGTTACCGTACTATTATTTTTTAATAACTGCTGTATCTTCTCTGCTGCTTGAGTTAATGCCTGCGTACTGAGTGGTTTAGGCAACCATATCGTATTTTCAAGCTTTACTTCATAAAATGCCAAAGCTAATGTCGGCTTATGATTGTCTTTATTGATTTTTTCCCAATTTTGCTTTGCATTAGGATGATCAAAATCAACAATATAAGCATCTGCATCAGTCTTTGCCACAACCTTAAATAGACGGCTGCCTGCACCCGCAAAGAAAAATTCTAAAATTGCTTTATTATGCGGGCTAATATCTAGCAAGCTGATTTTTAAACTACTGGTATTTGTTATCAATCCTTGCATATTAGTCCTTGATTTCCATTTCTAGCTGCCCTATTACCATAATATGTACCTTGAATCGTACCACTATTATTGCCATTCTTGAGATTCTTTTTGTACTTGTTTCCAACCCTCTGATAGCTCAACACCTGCATCTAATAATTTCTCAGTGGTTGTATCAAAAGCGTTACGATCTCGTATATATTGATAAATATTTAATAGTTCTTGTGCGACATCAATATTGTTAATATCACGTGTTAATTCATCTTCTAAAATTTTCTGAGCCTCTTCAACTTGTCCATATTCTAAGCAAGCTTGAGCTTCTTCAATTGCATTGCCATAGCTCACCGTTTTTTCTTCTACTTGTACAGGAACAACTAATTTTTGAGCATTGCAAGGTAAACCTTGATCAAGTACAGAGCCAACTTTGTATTCAAAGTTCTGTCGTTCACCTGTTAATAGCCATGTTTCAAAATGAGCAATATCTTTAGTTGCAAGTGATGGTTTAACAACTTCCAACATTTGTTTGCGTAAATCTTCGCCTTTTTCACTAAGAGCAATAAATAAGTCTTGCATTGCTCCAGCTAAAAGCTCTGTTGCCATCCCTGCATCTAATACAAGAAATAGTCGTTGGATATGAGCACGAAGGTCTAAAGGAAAACGTGTAATATGATGCGAGTAATATTTCCATGCTTTTAATGAATCGTGATAAAAAGTACTCACTCTCAACTGTCTTTGTGGTGCTAAAACAAAAGATACAGGTAGTTCTAGGGGCGTATATTGTTCCTTATCTGTATCAGAAAAGAGATTACTTAACATATTACTAACCTTATCATAATTATAAAATTTTGCCCAAACTCCGTTAATATATTTATAGCCATTAACAACCTTCATTAAATTTATAGAAGAAAAAAGTAGTTTTAGCAGAAGTTTTTTTAATCCTAAGCTATAAAAAATAATATAGCCAAACTTTATGGATGATAGGCGGCAAAAATATTCTAGCTCTCTAAGTGCTTCTTCACAAATGACGCTTTATCAAAAAGATAAAGACTTTTTATGTTTACCTCGATAATATCAAAATATGAAAGTATTCTGGAATTCAAAAAGATGATATTTTTAATAATACAAATTGCTTTTTTCTTGTTGCTAGCAACCTTAATTGGTATTGGTTTAGGCTGGTGGTTTGCAAAAAATAAAAATAATGATAAATTTCTTTATGACAAAGATGTAGCAATGATTGAAAATAAACGTCGTCTTGATCAGTGTCATAAAGAAAATGCAAAACTAAGGCGGGAAGCTAAACAATACAAAGAACAGCTCGAAAAAGTAGAAGCTCAAGTAAAAATGAGTAATGATGTAAATCTAGCAGAAAAATTAGAAGTAGCAAATGCACGAATACAGGCTTTAATGGATGAAGTACAAATACGTGATGATATGATTTCTGCATTAGAAAAAAAACAGAAGTAGCCGTAATGTGAAGTGCTTTCTGTCCCTTGTTTAGAACAAAAAGCATCAACAATATAGCATTTCCACAATCTCTTTATAATCTGGATGCTTATCATCAATCACACCTGCTCGAATCAATAAATCAATATTGGTTAAATTGCAATTGGTTTTAAATTTATCGGTTGTATCGGTTAATTCTGCGAGTTCGTTGATATGCACAAGTTGAAAGCTATCCACTTCGCCATCCGTATTTTCAGGTTCAAAGTTCTCTGGTAACCAACAATCAAAATTAAACAAAGTAGAAGCCTCAATACCACGTTTGCTTTCCATCTGATATTGAACAAAACCCCGAGCCCGAGCTTGGCTTGCTAAACTTTTTGGAATATTTGCCTCCTCTTGCGACTCTTTAATGACATTATCCATTAAACTGATACCAACGGGCTGCCCGCCTGCAACAATTTGATCTAATTTCCCTGGGTAATAAGGCTTGTCTTTGGCTCGTTCAGCAATCCAAACATAGGTCTCCTCCTGCTTTCTTACCAAGCCATTAATATGTACGCCATAGGTTTGTACACCAAAATATTGTGCCGCTGCACGCTCAATCTCCATGACGCCTTGCTGCCCATATTCATGATTAACAGGGTAGGCTTCACCTACCCATGAATCAATGACCCCTTGTTCATGCAAACTAACTAACACAGGAGCAATCGCCTGGCTGCGTGAAGCATAGTTATCAAATTCATCACTAAAAGTGACGGAATTATCCTTAATCTGAAAAACATCCTCCCACACAGCAAGCTCTGAGGCAAAATCAGAATGCAGCCATCCATATTGTTGTTTGTCCACATAAAATGGTAAATAGTGCTGTAAATCTACTTGATTACACTGCCTAATTTTATCGAGGTATGACATATTTCATCCCAGATTAATAGAGCTGATCCATAGTATTAACACAATAAACAAAAGCCTTAGTAAAAAAACTAATTAGACTTTAGAGTCTGGAGTATTGAAACCAAAATGCTGATAGGCATGGCGTGTTGCCATGCGTCCGCGTGGTGTTCGCATAATAAAGCCTTGTTGAATTAAAAAAGGTTCAAGCACATCTTCAATTGTACCACGTTCTTCTCCGATAGCGGCGGCAAGGCTATCGATCCCTACGGGACCACCATCGAATTTTTCAATCATGGCTAATAATAAACGTCGATCCATGTGATCAAAGCCTTGATCATCGACATTGAGCATATTGAGTGCTTGGTCTGCTAGCTCGGCAGTAATACTGCCATTTGAGCGAACTTGAGCATAGTCTCGCACACGACGTAATAGGCGATTGGCAATGCGAGGTGTGCCGCGTGAGCGTTTAGCGACTTCTGTTGCCCCTGCTTTATCAATGCTAACACCAATAATCTTGGCGGCTCGTTGCACAATATAAGTTAAATCATCGACATTATAAAACTCTAGGCGTTGTACAATACCAAAGCGATCTCGCAAGGGTGAGGTTAATAAGCCTGCCCGTGTTGTGGCTCCAATTAATGTAAACGGGGGTAAATCTAGCTTAATAGAACGTGCCGCAGGACCTTCACCGATCATAATATCAAGCTGAAAATCTTCCATTGCGGGGTAAAGCACTTCTTCAACAACGGGGCTGAGGCGATGAATTTCGTCAACAAATAAGACATCATGCGGTTCAAGGTTAGTCAGCAATGCGGCTAAATCCCCCGCTTTTTCTAATACAGGCCCTGATGTTTGTCGTAGATTGGCTTGCATTTCATTGGCAATGATATGTGAAAGCGTGGTTTTGCCTAAACCCGGGGGGCCAAAAATTAGCGTATGGTCGAGTGCGTCTCCTCGCCCACGAGCGGCGGAAATGAAAATATCCATTTGCTCACGCACAGCCGCTTGTCCAATATAATCTTTTAATTGGCGGGGGCGAATTTGTTCTTCTAATTGATTCTCTTCACGGTTGCTTTGAGCAGAGATAATGCGTTCTTCAGTCATATCATTATTTTAGGCTAGACTGCAAAGCGAGTCGAATTAAGCTTTCAACCGAATCGGCTTGGTCGGCTACACTGGCTATCATTTTGCTAGCCTGAGCAGGTTTATAGCCTAAGGCTAGGAGTGCGTTAATGGCTTCCTCTTCCTTATCACGTTGCACAACAATCGTTGGCTTGGCGAGTCCATCATCACTTTCTGGTGAGGTTTCAATTTTGGGCAAGCGATCCCGCATTTCAATAATCAGCCGTTCTGCTGTTTTTTTGCCAACCCCTGGGATTTTGGTTAAAGCGATTGCATCATCCGCATGAACATAGCGAGAAAAATCATCAACCGACATGCTAGAAACAATCGCTAATGCCATTTTCGGACCTACACCATTGACTCGCAATAGCGTTCTAAATAAGTCACGCTCAGTTGGTGAGCTAAAGGCATACAGCGTGTGAGCATCTTCACGCACAATAAAATGGGTAAATAAGGTCGCTTCCTCATGCAAATCAGGTAAATCTAAAAATGTTTGCATTGAAGCTTGCAATTCATAACCCACGCCATTGACATCTAACATAATGTCAGGAGCTTGTTTATGGATAAGTTTACCGCGTAAGAGTCCGATCATAGTGTTTTATTG
>JALWYT010000039.1 GCA_026992705.1 Thiotrichaceae bacterium | reverse complement strand
CTTATATATGGCACGGCTATACAAACCATCTTATTTAGTTTGTTATATTGTAATGCAATCTACTTAGGTATTTCTGAATCGATCCGATAAACTGCATGGCAAGCAACGCAGTTCTGCATTAATGTACCAAGCTGCTCGAGGGTATGCTTTTTATCACTTAAATCATTAGCATCCATAGCTAGCTGATCAAAAGCTTTGTGTGTTTCCATACCCAATTTTTTGAACTCAAGTGGTAATTTTTTCATTAATGATACAGGTACATCTTGCTGTGCTGCAAAACCCACAGCCTTAGCATATTTAGCAACTGCCTCCATATCATTTTTATTTGCAGCAGTAACAATACCTTGTACAGCCTCTAAAAATGCCCGCATCTCAGTTAATACCAGATTACGCTCACTTTCAGCCAAAATAATGGCAGAACGTCCATCACTTGCAACAACCGTCTCACCTTTGATAATAAAAGTGTAAACCATTGCAGCTAGGACTAAAAATAAAAGCAATGAGATTATCCGATATAGTTTGCACATAATTATTTCCTTAAATAGTTTTGAGTGATTGTTTGATGAATATCCAAAGGTCATCAGCCTCTGCCTCAAGATCAAAGTTAAAATTAAAAATTGACCACTGCATTACCAAACCTTGTATTAATGCAGCAATGTAATAAGCGGTTTTTTCTGCATTAATATCATTACGAAAATGACCTGTTTCTATACCCTCTTGTATCAACCTCGTTACTTCTGTGGTGTAACGCTTCATAATTTTTTGTACTGTCTGTTTTAAAACAGGTGACTCTAAATGCAATCGGTCAGAAAAAAGTAAACGAGGTAAACCTTTGTGCTGACTAATAAACCCTAATTGCTTACTAACTAATTGTTGTAACCGCTTATCTGCCGAAGCTTTGCTTGAAAAACAGCCAGAAAGTGTTTGAAATAGCTTATCTGCCAACCATTCAATCGAATCAGAAAAAATCGCATCACGGGTTTTAAAGTGCCGAAAGATAGTTGCCTGAGCCACGCCTACATGGTCAGCAATTGCCTGAGTTGTTACCTTTTTTATACCAAGTTCAGCAGCTAAAGCTAAAGTGCTTTGGATAATTTCTAATTTTCGTTGTTCATGTGGTTTTCCCATTTTCATCCCATTGTACGGTAAGCTACTCAAGCAACTTTATAAAAGAGTTAAGTGTTATATCTAGGTTAAATCAAAATTGTAAGTGATTAATCACTTTTTATTTTAGTGATAGTCTATCCACTACGTCAAGTTAAGTCTATATCATTATGGTAATGTAGAGTGATAAACTTACACTGTGGTTATTCACTTTTTAAAGCCGCTGATAATAATTTCGCCGTCACATCCACAGCGGGTATTACACGTTCATAGTGCATTCGTTTAGGACCAATTACCCCTATCACACCGAGTTGCTTGCTATTAACCGTATAAGGAGCCGTCACCACACTGCAATCATCAAATACAGAATAGCCTGATTCACTGCCAATAAATATTTTTACACCATCAGCCTTCATACACTGGTTGAGTAAATTTAACACTTCACGCTTTTGATTAAATGCATTAAACAGTTGACGTAACTTGTCCATATCGGCTAATTCATCGTATGCAATTAAATTTGATTTACCAGAAATTAAGCATTCATCTTGTTCTATACCTTCAGTTGTTAAAGCCTGCTCACCTAGTTGAATAGCCGCTAACATTATTTGATTCATTTCTATATGATCTTTTTTCATCGCATCAATTAAATACTGTTTAGCTTGATGCAAGTCCTTACCGATTAATATCTCATTTAAAAAATTTGTTGCTTGTTGTAATTCTCCTGCTGATAAATCATACTCAACCTGAATAATACGATTTTGTATTTCATTATGCTCCATTACCATCACAACTAAAATTCGTTTCGATGAAAGTCGTACAAAATCAATTTGCTCGATCGACAAGCTATCTAATTTAGGCACACTAATAATCCCCACCAGTTGGGTAACAGCTGATAATAAGTTAGTCGCAGATTGAATCAAAGATTTAGCATCGTGATGAACTTGAAAGCCGGACTGTAAATGTTGAATAGCTTGTTCTTCCAGTGGTTCAACACTCATCATCTGATTAACAAACAAACGATAACCTAATGATGTAGGCATACGTCCAGCCGACTTATGTGGTGCAACAATATACCCCATCTCCTCAAGGTCAGACATGACATTACGAATTGTGGCAGGACTTAACTCTAGACCACTTTGCTGAGCTAACTTCCTTGAACCAACGGGCTGTCCTTCTTGAATATAACCTTCTACTAATACCTTGAGTATATGGCTTGCTCGCTCATTTAAATCTGGAAAATCTTCAATAGACATATAATTATCAATATAAGTCAATATTCATTTGATCATTGCAATAGGGGTTCTTTCTGTCAAGCAACATGGTTATTCGTCAACAGTACTCAACTTAGCACAATTGATAGCAATTAAAAATTGCTCGCCGCTTATCCCCTTTCGAATATCATCATTTCACGATATAAAGTATATACTCTGAACCTGAATCCGTGACTTCTAACGGATTCAGG
>JALWYT010000038.1:505-2573 GCA_026992705.1 Thiotrichaceae bacterium | reverse complement strand
TGTCTTTTCGAGCGGGTTGCGACGCAAAAGTGCGGTGCCAGTCGAAACTGCGTGCAACGGAAAATCAGCATTGAGAAACGTGCTAATGGACAGGCCAGCGAAACATCCAAAAGAAGAAAAACCAGATATTTTAGCGAGGGCAGTGCAATATTGCGGTTCCTGATTTTTTCGAGCAACATGAATTAAAGAGGTAAATCCGCAGGAAACATCAAAATAACCCATTTTGTGTATTGTGCCACTCGCCAGTCCGGGGTAAAAATAAACCTCAATCATGAAGGAGAGAACGCCCAACAAACTCATCCAGCCGGACTGTCAAAAGTGGCGCGTCTTTTGCTGACGCAAAAGCCCCGCCACTTTTGGCAGCCCGCTGATGAGGGGCGTTATATTTTTTGGAGCTTTATTCAGATACCCAGTTCTCTATATAGAGATCAGGTACTCTAGAAAATTCACGAACGTTATTTGTAACAAGCACTGCTTTCATGCTCAGTGCATGGGCAGAAATTAATAAATCATTATTACCAATCAAGGTTCCTTGTTTTTTTAAGACTGCTCTAATAAAACCATAATGCCTGGCAGCATCTTCATCCCAAGGATCAATTAGCAATCTTTGAGTGAAAATATCGAGCTGTTTCCAGCGAGCTTCCTTCATGGAATTGTCTCCATTTTCTATACCAAAGCATAGCTCACCGTATGTTATCGATGAAATACAAATGTTTTTTATAGCTTTAAATTTATGCCTCAATTCTTTGGAATGATTTTTTAAAACGTATATGCATATATTTTTATCAAGCATATACATCAATCAAAATCCCTTTCTTGAGGTTGAGTGTCAAGTCTGTCTTTTAAGAATCCACTATCAAACGCTGATTCAGAGTCAAAGAATTCATCCCATGTTGGTTTTTTTTCAGTAATGATAACGCTTGACCCTTGCTTTGTAATGTAAACCTCGTCAGTATCAAAACGGTATTCTTTAGGCAAACGCACAGCTTGGCTTCGACCATTCATAAAAATTTTGGCTATATGAGATCCCATGATATTCTCCAATCACAATAATATATACCAAACAGTATATACCGCATAAAGTAAAATTCAAGTAGTTCTATAACTATATGAAATTAATAAAAAAATATAACAAACTCATCCAGCGGACAGTCAAAAGGTTCACGATTTTTGCATCCGCAAAAAGTCGCGCCCCTTTCGTCTGCCGCTGATGAGGGTGTTAGGCCAGTCAATTCGGGGCATTCTTGACATATTCGTGGTATTGCATATAATACCAGTATGTCAACATCAATAGTTCTTGATACCTGTGTATTTATCTCTGCTTTGCGTTCGAGGCAAGGTGCTTCTTTTAAATTGTTGTCGGTAATAGATGATGAAAAAATTGATCTCTATTTGTCGGTTCCGCTCATTCTGGAATACGAAGCCGTGGCAAAAAGAATGTCACGTACCATTGGACTTACACACTCAGATATAGAAGATATTATTGATTATTTATGTTCGATTGGGAAACACCGGCAGGTTCATTTTTTGTGGCGGCCCAATTTAAAAGATCCAGGTGATGACTTTGTTCTGGAATTAGCCGTTGAGTCTGAGTGCGATTATATCGTTACACATAATGTAAAAGATTTTATGGGTTCTGAAAAATTTCAAGTTGAAGTGCTAACACCACAGAAATTTCTTCGAATGATAGGTGAAATATTATGAGTACAATTAGTTTAAGGCTCCCTGATTCCCTGCATGAGCGGGTTCGAAAATTGGCAAAGGAAGAGAATATATCCATTAACCAGTTTGTTGCTACTGCACTAGCAGAAAAGATGTCTGCTCTTCTTACCGAAGAGTATTTGTCTGAAAGAGCCAAGAAAGGTAGCAAGAAAAAATTTAAAACGGCATTATCAAAGGTTAAGAATGTTGCTCCGGAAGAAGGTGACGTATTATAAAAAATTGGCCTAACAAACTCATCCAGCGGGACTTTCAGAAGGTTCACGATTTTTGCAAAGAACGCAAAAATCGCGCTCCTTCTGAAAGCCCCTGATGAGGGCGTTAGCTCTCCGAGTTACCCTCGAAAGGT
>JALWYT010000038.1:0-495 GCA_026992705.1 Thiotrichaceae bacterium | reverse complement strand
GATGAGGGCGTTAGCCGCACGAGGAGTCAGGTGAAGAATCCAAACAGAGAGACAGTATCGCGGTTAGAAGACCTTCCAAATATTGGAAAGGCCTCAGCTAGTGATCTGCATTTGATAGGCATTGATCACCCAAAAGATCTAATTGGGAAAGAGCCTTTCGATATGTATGAAAGGATTTGTTCCATAACGGGAACAAGGCATGATCCCTGTGTTATAGATGTGTTTATGTCCGTAATCCATTTCATGGAAGGTGGTGAATCCTTGCCATGGTGGTCTTTCACGGAATCCCGAAAAAATAAAATGAGTCGAAACAGGACAATAAAATGAAATACGGATATACGATAATATATGTTTCATCTGTGGTTGAAACACTGGAGTTCTACAAGAGTGCTTTTGGCTTTGATGTCAAATTTGTGCACGAGTCAAAAGCCTATGGTGAACTTGATACGGGTGAAACAACATTGGCATTTGCATCTCATGAAATGGGAGATATGA
>JALWYT010000037.1 GCA_026992705.1 Thiotrichaceae bacterium | reverse complement strand
ACAAAACATGGCCCCTGTTGTTAATAAATTAGGAAGTAGATAGATACCTCGTCGAGAATTATACTGTTCTTCTGTCATTGTGACATGGCCTGTTTTTTGTAAACATTTAGTGTACAGAATATCAGCTAATAGTGAATAATTACAATGTGAATCTAAAAAGAAAACGGGTCAGTACGACCCGTAAATGTCCAAGAAAAAATTGATCGCTTGATGACGACTCTTATCATTATTCTTATTTGATTCGGAGTGAAATGATCACCCTCATCGTTAAAATTATTGTATCTACTCACTCATGAATATACCTTTAATTTAATAAAAATTATTTATAAAACATAATATGATATTAAGACTATGTACAAATACTGATAGAAACTGTTTTTGTCATTAATATTTTATATAGCTTATCACATAAATAATTATCTCTTTTTTTACTCTTTACTTCAGGGTATCAAGTCTAAAATGAATATTCATAGAAACTTTCCATCTACAGTTTATTGCGATTTATTACTAAATAAACTAGGCTAGTTAATTCAATCCATATGAAGAAATACAAATGCAAATCAAGCCAGTAAAACAAAATAAGATAACTTCAGCCGTTGCTTGTAAGAATTGTAGCTTAAGCAATTTCTGTTTACCTCGTGGTCTTTCTTCCTCAGAAATGGAATTACTCGAGGTATCAATAAGCAAATCTAAAAAGATTAAAAAGAGAGAATATCTTTATACTAGCAATAGCGAGCAAGCTGGCTTATATGCAATAAAATCAGGAAGTATTAAAACCTTTTTATCCAATGAATCAGGTGAAGAACAGATACTTGGGTTTCATTTGCCTGGTGATCTTGTTGGTTTTGATGCTTTTTATACGGGTAAACATAATTGTTCTGCACAAGCTTTGGATGATACTTTGGTTTGTGAATTAAGCATTAATAATTTTGAAGCCTTGTGTGAAAAATTACCTGCAATGCGACATGAAATGATGCACCAAGTTGGTAAAGAAATTCAACATGACCATATTGTTATGTTGACACTTGGACAAATGCAGACTGAGGAGCGATTAGCGACATTTTTACTTAGCATTTCACAACGCAATGTTGCTCGACATTTTTCTGGTACAGAATTTCAATTAGCCATGCCACGCCGTGATCTTGCTAATTATTTAGGTATGGCAGTTGAAACACTAAGTCGTATATTTTCACGCTTACAAGAAAACGGAATTATTGAAGTCAAACGACGGGTCATTCGGATATTAGATTTAGAAACCTTGCGTAGTTTAGCTCATAGTTCATGTAGAGATAGCGAGTAAATCTATAATTATGACACGATTTCAATTCTGTTAAGTAATAATGGCTGCCATTAACATAATTCTGTTTATAATTAAGTAGCAGCCACTATATTTTTTAACCAATTTTTTACAAAATTAACCGTCGTATATCCGACAGCATCTTGCTCAAATGCGTGGTAAATCTCGCACCTTCCGCTCCGTCAATGACACGGTGATCATAAGATAGTGATAGCGGTAGCATCAGGCGAGGTTCAAATTCGCTGCCGTTCCAGACGGGTTGCATTTTGGAGCGGGATACGCCGAGGATGGCGACTTCGGGGGCGTTGATAATTGGGGTGAATTTTGTGCCGCCGATTCCGCCTAGGCTGGAGATGGTGAAGCAGCCGCCTTGCATATCAGATGGGGTGAGTTTTTTATCGCGGGCTTTGCTGGCGAACTCACGGATTTCGTTTGATATTTCGACCACTGATTTTTGGTCAACATCACGAATTACGGGTACAACTAATCCATCGGGTGTGTCAACGGCTACGCCGATATGGTAATAGTTCTTTTGAATAAGCACATCTCCCGATGGTGCGAGTGAGGTATTAAATCGTGGGTAGGCTTTTAGCGACGCGACGACTGCTTTCATAATAAAGGCAAGCGGGGTGATTTTTACGCCTTCACGTTCCATTTCTTTTACCATTTGCTTGCGGAAGGCTTCCATTTCGGTGATGTCGGCTTCATCGTATTGAGTAACGTGGGGAATGTTGACCCAATTGCGATGTAGGAATTCGCCTGTTAATTTGTTGATTTTGCTTAGTTTGACTTCAGATATTTCACCCCATTGGCTGAAGTCAATGGCAGGCATAGGAGCAATACCTAAACTTGAACCACCTGCTGATGCAGCATTTGCTCCACCACTTTGCATGGCTTGTTTGATAAAGCTTTTTACGTCTTCTTTGAGAATACGACCTTTGCGACCTGAGCCGCTTACTGTGCCTAAATCAACGCCTAATTCACGGGCAAAGCGACGCACAGATGGGCTGGCATAAGCCTTGCTAAAGCTAACTTCATCAATCGTTGCGACGGGTGATGGCTTTGCTGGGGCTTCTGGCACAGGAGCAGTTTTGACTTTGGTAACAGCTTCGTTGCTTTGTGCCTCTGGTTTGACTGTTTCCGCTGGCTTTTCTTCAACGGTTGGAGCCGTATCTTCTTCTGCAGCGGCTTCACTGGCTTCTATTGTCACAATCACTGAGCCTTCTGAGACACGATCCCCTAAGGCGACTTTGACTTCTTTTACCACGCCTGCACCGCTGGAGGGTAT
>JALWYT010000036.1 GCA_026992705.1 Thiotrichaceae bacterium | reverse complement strand
GGTTTCCTTAAAATTAAGTCGTCTGCATTCTATGCTAATTTTGGGAATTTTTCATTTGAGCAAGCAATTGTTCTTTACGTTTTTTGATATAAGCAATAGCAAAGCGTTTGCCTAGCTCGATTTCACCTTTAGCACTGTAGTGAACCTTGTCAGGGCTTTTTTCCACACCATCCGTATTGACTAGGCGGGTATTGTCATGCTCTTGGCAGTATTGTTTTTGGGCTTGTTGTACTTGTTTTTTATAGGGGAAGTTAATGTCTTGCGGATTAATTTGCCCGACTAAAAATAGGCTATCTTCTGCATGTAAATCTTTGCGAAGTGAGCTAAAAAAAGTGTCGAGGCGTTGCAGATAGTTTTCCGCATCTTCTTGACTGCGAGCATCAGTTTCACCCTGCATCCAGAGAAAGGCTTCTATTTTGGTTTTTGCAGGGTCGATGGCTAATTTGACTTGCTTTAATAGGCTGTCGTAATAATGAGAGCCCGGTTGCCATTCTTTAATCGCAGAGCCGCTGGCGACAAATTTAATAATAATGACATTATCATGCGGAAAGGTTTGAGCAATGGCTTGTGTAAAGCGAATTTCAGGACCAAATGTTTTGTAATTGGCAATTGTGGATTTTTGACCTCTGGTATAAAAGGTTACATTATGCGGTTGCTTTTTTAGCTCTTCGGCAACTTTATCGGTTGCACTATAGCCTTGCATATTAGATTGCCCTGCTAATATAAACACGCGATCTTTTGCTAGCTCGGCGTGAACGAAAGTGGAAAATAATAAACAGCTAATCAGCCCTATTAATCGAATCATTGCTATGCCCGTCAAATAGTGTCAAAAATACTTATGTCTGTAAAAACCGAGTATAATTCAATCATTCACAGATAATATGGATGATTTTTATTCAAACATTAAATTTAATGATTCAGTGCAATGGCAGGGAGCTGATAAGTTATTAATTATTCGGGCTTTAGCAGCATGGATGCTGCTACAGAGCTTACAGGATGTATTTACAGCGTCCCGAATAATTAATAACTTATCAGCTTTTGTATAGATTGGATATAAATAAAACTGAGGAAAACCTATGGCACGAACACCTTCAACAATGCTGGAATTAGGTACGGTAGCCCCTGATTTTACTTTATTAGAACCTGCAACAAATAAGCAGGTTGCTCTAGCTGATTACACAGGTAAGCCAGTTTTAATTGCTTTTATTTGTAATCATTGCCCTTATGTCATCAAATTAAAAGAAGCTTTGGTTGAATTTGCTAAAGAATATCAGGAGAAAGGTTTGGCGATTATTGCCATCAATGCCAATGATGTTGCGAATTATCCTGATGATAGCCCTGAAAAAATGGTTGAAGATGTCAATAAATACGGCTATCCATTCCCCTATCTTTATGATGAAACACAAGACATTGCCAAAGCCTATCAAGCCGCTTGTACGCCTGATTTCTTCTTATTTGATGCAGAGCATAAGCTCTATTATCGTGGGCAGTTTGATGATACACGCCCTAACACAGAAGCACCCGCAACAGGCGAGGATATGCGAGCAGCCGCTGATGCCTTATTAGCAGGCAAGCCAGCACCTGAGGAGCAAAAACCATCTTTAGGTTGTAATATTAAATGGAAAGCAGGTAATGAGCCTGATTACTTTTAGAATGGGATAACTGCTCTGTCTAAATAATGTGGTAAAGGCGGTAAGTGCTTGATTATTCGGGACGCTGTAAATACGTCCTTGTAAGCTCTAAGGCAGCTTCCCTGCTGCCTAAGCCCAAATAATCAAACACTTACCACCTTATATAATACAGAGTAGTTACTAAAATGGAATAATTATGAAAGCACCTGAATTACTTTCCCCTGCGGGAACCTTAAAAACGATGCGTTATGCCTTTGATTTTGGGGCAGATGCTGTTTATGCAGGGCAGCCGCGTTATAGTTTGCGGGCTAGAAATAATGAATTTATGAATGACAATCTCGCCATTGGCATTCAAGAAGCACATGAGAGAGAAAAGAAATTCTTTGTAGCTGTCAATACGATGCCGCATAACAGCAAGGTAAAAACCTTTCTTGAAGACCTTGATCCTGTTATTCAAATGAAACCTGATGCCTTAATTATGGCAGACCCCGGTTTAATCATGATGGTGCGTGAAAAATATCCTGATCAAGTTTTGCACCTATCCGTACAAATGAACACGGTCAATTATGCGGCGGTTAAATTTTGGCATAAACAAGGCATAGATCGCGTTATCTTATCGCGTGAACTTTCGCTCAATGAGGTTGAAGAAATTCGTCAAGAATGCCCTGATATAGAGCTGGAAGTCTTTGTGCATGGAGCATTGTGTATTGCCTATTCAGGTCGCTGCTTATTATCTGGCTATTTTAATCACCGCGATCCCAATCAAGGAACCTGTACTAACTCTTGCCGATGGCAATATAAAACGCATGAGACCGTTGAAGATGCTGAAAACAATCTGCACATTCTGCCCGCTGATTCCTTAGATATTGCCAATGCGATGAATACCGCCGATTGTGGCAATCAGGAACGACACCCGTTAGCCGATAAAGTCTATTTTCTGGAAGAAAAGAATCGCCCCGGTGGCT
>JALWYT010000035.1:7650-8744 GCA_026992705.1 Thiotrichaceae bacterium | reverse complement strand
TAGTGAGGCTGGTAAAGTTGTTAATGCAGTTATAAATCCTGCTGACCATGTAGAAATGCTAGCTGTATTAAAAATAGCAACATTGGAGCAAACATTAGATTTAAACGGTGCAAAAGTTGAAGTATTAGATTTGCCCTATTCACTTAACGATTAAACAATAAAAAACATCAGTATTGCTGACCTCTATAGACAGACGTGTACTCAAAGAAGCTATGAAGTTTACTACTTAACTATATCCTATTTTTATCTTTTATATAGAGCAGCTTTCCCTACAAATACTTCATTTTAGTGTAGATGCCTTTTATGCTTAGAATTTGTACTTTATAGGCTTCTGAGTAAACAATGATTACTATTAATAACTACACAGAGTGATTGCCTATTCTCTATCTCTTTTGAGAAGTAGTACCTATTGTTTAGTTTAATATAATGTAATCAGTATTTTATGATATTTTAATAAATGTGATACGGAAAATATGATGATTATCAAGCACGAGGTATGATGATGGCTCTTGAGGTTAACGGGATAACGATTGAAACAAATGAAGAAGGCTTTTTAGTCAATGTAAATGACTGGAATGAAGACGTTGCTAAAGCAATGGTAGAGGCAGAAGGTCTTGAATGTACTGATAAACACATGGACGTTATTAAATATTTGCGTGAAGAGCATGTTTCAAAAGGTGAAGAGCCTAATGAGCGTACAATTATCAAAGCAATGAAAGACATATGGGGCAAAAAACCAAGCAGCAAGGAAATGTTTAAACTATTTCCAGGTGCACCCAGGTGCACCAAGCAAACAAGGGCGTAAGTGTGCAGGCTTGCCTAAAAGTAACCGTAAAGGCGGTTACTAAGTATAGCATACCCTTTCAGAGGTATGCACTCAACATATAATATTTTATATATTGTAAACTATAAATTTTAAGACTCTGTTGGAGAATACAACATGGCTACAAAGCAAGAAATGATTGAAGAAATGCTAGAAATGCAAAAGAAGTTTGATATTGATGGTTTCGATGCAGAAGCGTACTACACAAGCGATGAAGGCAAAGAACATCGTCGTCGTTACCAAGAACTAACGAATATGGTTCGTGATATTG
>JALWYT010000035.1:0-7640 GCA_026992705.1 Thiotrichaceae bacterium | reverse complement strand
ATATTGCATCTGAAGAAGTAGGTTTTTGGAAGTAATTTCTTCTGTAGACAGCTTTAAAATGTTTATAAAAAAACCGAGCAACACTCGGTTTTTTTATGCCTTAATTTTGCCTAATAATAATATAAATAATCTCTTTATAACCCAACCTACCTTTATTCTACCTTTATTGCAGCAATAAAAATTCAACAAGGCTATTAATTTCTAGTTCTGTCAATTCTTGTTTATAGAACGAATACATAAGCCCAGGTATATAACCTGCGACGATGTAAGCATCCGGTTCAGTAATAGACTGATAAATATACTCTCTAGCACTCATGTTAGGATGAATTAAAGCAGCTCGTTTACTAATATATTTTAAGCTAGGACCAACCGTTTTTTCATTACTTAAGCTATGACACATAATACAACCAATACTCTTATTTTTGCCGATATGTTTTTGTTGGAAAAGTTTCTCACCATAGCTTGCACTTACTTGTGCTGAGTCTTTATCTTTACTACAGGCAATTAAAATAGTCATTAAAATAGTGACTAAAAAAATATATTTTATCATTCTTGTTTAGCCCCTAAATAGTCCCATTTATCATCTTGATTATATTTAAAATAATAAACATTTCGATATGGATTATTACCCGCAGATAATCGAAAACCAAACGCTATTTCCTTTACAATCATCAAATAATCATTATTTTTCTGTTTAAAGCGTATTTTTTTTACATTAGTACTATTACCACCTTCTAAATGAGTCAAAGATAATTCATAACGTGGCTTGTCATTAATAAAGCGACCTTGAGCATCAAGGCGTATAGAAAAAATATGTGAATTACGAGCAGAACCATAATAAAGGCGTTTATTTTTGCTATTAAAAACACCAATGCCAATACTATCAGTATGCTCTTGTTGACTAATGATCTTTTTCTGTCGCACGTCAATTTGATAGATATGTCCCAACTCCTCGGTTGGTGAAGAATCAGCTACTGAACTCGCATATAAGCTATCCGTATTACAATCATAACTTAACCCCATCACACCAAAGGGATTAGTAGGTGTTGCAGGCTTAGAACGAGGTAATTCTATAAATAAGCTCATTTCAGCAGTATTTGTATCAATTTTATAAATACGATTCTGTAGACCAGGTGGATTTTTTTTCAAGCTAACTTCAGGAACAGGAGCAACATAAATATTTCCCCAACGATCACGTTCAAATGCACCAATATATCCTGCATCATCCCAGCTTTTATGCCGCCATACTTTTCCAGTACGTATATCAATAAGGCGTAGCCCTGTAAAACCTTGTTGACGAGAGTCAATCGCTGTACTACGACCTAACTGTGTATGTTTAATAAATATAGGATAAGTTTGACACTGATCAACAGTACCTATTGGAAAACTGCCTAGATTTACTTTATCAGATTGACAAGCAACTAAGACTAGGGGAATAAGCAATGTGAGTTTAACAATTAATAGTTTTTTCATTAACACACTATAACCTAAGCCCCATAACTGATAGAAAACTAAATTAGTTTCTAATAATGATATAGTACAAATCAGCCATTATTCATACCTCACATCCACAATTTCATATTCAATCACGCCTGCGGGGGCTTGGACGGTGGCGATGTCATCGACTTCTTTGCCGATTAAGGCTCTGGCGATGGGGGAGGAGATGGCGATTTTGTTTTTTTCTATATCGGCTTCGACATCACCGACGATTTCATAGGTTAATTCATCGCCTGTTTCTACGTCGGCGAGGTCAACTTTGGCTCCGAATACGATGCGGTCACCAACGTCTAAGCTGGCAACATCAATGATCTGAGCAGTGGATAAAATGCCTTCTAGTTGCTGGATCCTGCCTTCTAGGAAGCTTTGTTCTTCGCGGGCAGCATGGTATTCCGCATTTTCTTTGAGGTCACCATGCTCTCTCGCGGTTGCAATCTCTTGTGTAATTCGTGGACGCTCTACGGTTTTTAAGCGTTTTAATTCTTTTTTTAGTTCTTCAGCACCTTTTTTTGTAATTGGAGCTCTTTCCATTTTTCTTTCCTTAATGTAAATCTTGTAAACGATAAACTTCTTCCTGATCCGTATGGAACATTGCTTGACACAATGCCCACGCACCAGAAAGTGTGGTGGTATAAGTTATTTTATGCTGCAAGGCTTCACGGCGGATTTCGTAGGAATCCAGTGTGGACTTTTCGCCTTCTGTTGTATTCACAATCAAATCAATTTCGTCATTGCGAATCATATCAACAATATTCGGGCGACCTTCCCGCATTTTATTAACAACCTTGCAATCAATGCCTGCCGCCTTCAGTGTTCTTGCAGTTCCTCGTGTTGCAACGATAGAGAAGCCTAAATCAGACAATAATTTGCCAATTTCTTTTACACCTTCTCGATCCGTTACTCGCACGCTTAGGAAAGCCAAGCCTTCTAACGGATAATCTACACTGGCGGCACGTTGGGCTTTGCCAAATGCTTCGGCAAATGTTTTGCCAACGCCCATGACCTCGCCCGTTGATTTCATTTCAGGACCAAGCATTGGATCAACACCGGGGAATTTAATAAAGGGGAATACCGCTTCTTTCACTGAATAATGCTCAGGAATAACTTCAGCCGTTATGCCCTGCTCTTTTAAGCTTGTCCCCGCCATACAACGGGCTGCTACTTTTGCTAACGGCACACCCGTTGCTTTTGATACAAATGGCACAGTTCGTGAGGCTCGTGGGTTGACTTCTAGCACATAAATTTCATCGCCTTTAATGGCAAATTGGGTATTCATCAAGCCAACAACATTTAACGCCTTGCCCATTGCGATGACTTGCTCACGCATTCGCTGTTGAATGTCCTCACTTAAAGAGTACGGTGGCAATGAGCAAGCAGAATCCCCTGAATGCACACCCGCCTGTTCAATATGCTGCATAATGCCGCCGATTAATACCTCTTCGCCATCGCATATTGCATCAATATCAACCTCAATCGCATCATCAAGGAAGCGATCTAGCAGGACTGGACAATCGTTAGAAACATCAATCGCGGCATCCATATAGCGTGATAATTCTGTTTCATTATAAACGATTTCCATACCCCGCCCACCGAGTACAAAGGATGGACGAATAACCAAAGGATAGCCCACTTCTTCCGCATGGCGAATTGCTTCTGCTGTGGCAGTAGCTGTTCGGTTGGGTGGTTGTTTTAAGCCGAGCTTGTTAATCATCTGCTGAAAACGCTCGCGGTCTTCGGCTAAATCAATCGAATCTGGCGATGTGCCAATAATATTAGCTCCTTCCGCCTCCAAAGCTTCGGCTAATTTCAATGGCGTTTGCCCACCATATTGCACAATCACCCCATCAGGCTTTTCTAAATCAACAATTTCCAGCACGTCTTCTAGCGTTAATGGCTCAAAATATAGGCGGTCAGAGGTGTCATAATCAGTGGAAACGGTCTCTGGATTACAGTTGACCATAATCGTTTCATAACCGTCATCACGCATGGCAAACGCGGCATGAACGCAGCAATAATCAAATTCAATACCTTGCCCGATGCGATTTGGTCCACCGCCTAAAATCATGATTTTCTTTTTATCCGATGGCTGCGATTCGCATTCTTCATCATAGCTGGAATACATATAAGCGGTATCGGTGGCAAATTCCGCTGCACACGTATCAACTCGTTTATAAACAGGGCGAATGCCTAATTTCTGGCGATGCTTGCGAACGCTGCTTTCTTTGCTATCGAGTAATTTTGCTAAACGAGCATCGGAGAAGCCTTTACGCTTTAAGCGGAACATTTCATCCGCATCAATACTGGTGAGCAAGCGTTCTTTTAAGCCCTGCTCAATTTTAACCAGCTCCTCAATTTGACATAAGAACCAAGGGTCAATGCTGGTTAATTCAAAGACTTCTTCTAAGCTCATGCCAAAGCGGAAGGCATCACCGAGATATAAAATACGCTCGGCTCCCACTTCGCTGATTTCACGGCGGATAATATCTTTGGCATCATCCGAGCTTAAGTCAACTCGCTCATCCAAACCGATAATCCCTGTTTCCATGCCGCGTAAAGCCTTTTGGAATGACTCTTGGAAGGTTCGTCCAATTGCCATCACCTCCCCTACCGATTTCATTTGTGTGGTTAAACGAGAATCTGCTTTAGGGAATTTTTCAAAGGTAAAGCGTGGAATTTTAGTAACGACATAATCAATCGCTGGCTCGAATGAGGCAGGCGTTGCACCGCCTGTAATATCATTGCGTAATTCGTCTAAGGTATAACCAATCGCCAATTTAGCTGCGACTTTGGCAATTGGGAAGCCTGTTGCCTTCGATGCCAGTGCTGACGAACGCGATACTCGCGGATTCATCTCAATAATTACAATGCGACCATCTCTAGGGTTCACCGAGAACTGCACATTAGAACCACCTGTTTCTACCCCGATTTTCCGCAATACCGCTAGCGAAGCATCCCGCAGTTTTTGATATTCCTTATCGGTCAAAGTTTGTGCAGGGGCTACGGTAATCGAATCGCCTGTATGCACACCCATGGGGTCAAGGTTTTCAATGGAGCAGATAATAATGCAATTATCATTGCGATCACGCACCACTTCCATCTCATATTCTTTCCAGCCGAGCAGTGATTCTTCCAATAACACCTCAGTTGTAGGTGATAAATCTAAACCCCGCCCGACGATTTCTTCAAATTCCACTTTGTTATAAGCGATGCCGCCGCCTGAACCGCCCATTGTGAATGAAGGGCGACAAACCACAGGGAAGCCCAAACCTTTTTGGATTTGCCAAGCTTCTTCCATACTGTGAGCGATACCTGAGCGAGCCGATGACAAGCCAATTTCTTCCATGGCTTGACGGAATTTTTCACGGTCTTCTGCCATATCAATGGCTTCTTTTTGAGCACCGATCATCTCAACGCCGTGCTTTTCTAATACGCCGTGTTTGTCTAAATCCAAAGCACAATTTAATGCTGTTTGCCCGCCCATTGTGGGGATTAGTACATTAGGCTTTTCTTTTTCGATAATGCGTTCTACCGTCTGCCAATTGATTGGCTCAATATAAATGGCATCTGCCATTTCAGGGTCAGTCATAATCGTTGCAGGATTAGAATTGACGAGAATTACACGGTAGCCCTCTTCTTTTAAGGCTTTACAAGCCTGAGCACCAGAATAATCAAATTCACAGGCTTGACCAATTACAATTGGCCCCGCTCCAATAATCAGAATGCTATTAATGTCAGTACGTTTTGGCATGGATTTTGTCTTTTAAGCTTGAGTGGAAGTGGCGTTTTGCATCATTTCAATAAAACGATCAAATACAGGAGCAACATCATGAGGACCAGGGCTGGCTTCAGGATGCCCCTGAAAACTCATGGCTGGGCAATCTGTGCGTTCAATCCCCTGTAACGTATTATCAAATAATGAGCGATGTGTGGCATTAAGATTATCAGGCAAGCTTTCCTCATCGACCGCAAAGCCATGATTTTGACTACTAATCATCACATGCGTTGTTGCTAAATCTTGTACAGGATGATTAGCCCCGTGATGCCCAAATTTCATTTTCATGGTTTTTGCACCGCTGGCTAAGCCTAATAATTGATGCCCCAAGCAAATACCAAAGGTGGGGACTTTATTTTGCAACACGGTTTGAATAGCAGAAATCGCATAATCACAAGGTTCAGGATCACCCGGTCCATTCGATAAGAATACCCCATCAGGATTCATCGCCAGCACCTCCTCCGCAGGTGTTTGAGCAGGCACAACCGACACATAGCAACCACGATCAACCAGCATTCGCAAAATATTCCGTTTAACCCCGAAATCGTAGGCAACTACATAAAAATTGGCATCGGCTTTGTCCAAAATCTTTTCAGAGCTGACATCGGCATTCCAAGTCCCCCGATTCCAATCATAAGCCTCGGATGTCGTTACTTCTTTGGCTAAATCCATTCCCTGCAAACCGGGGAATGACTTTGCCGCATCTAAAGCAATCGCTTCATCAATCGCATCACCTGCTAAAATACAGCCTGCCTGTGCCCCTTTCTCGCGTAAAATTCGAGTTAAACGGCGTGTATCAATATCCGCAATGGCGACTATTTTGTTACGCTCCAGATAATCGCTTAGGGATTCTTTACTACGCCAATTGCTAAACAGCATCGGCACATCTTTAACCACCAAGCCTGCCGCATGAATCTGTGAAGACTCCTCATCTTCCGCATTTGTTCCAGTATTACCGATATGAGGATAAGTCAAGGTAACGATTTGTTGTGCGTATGATGGGTCTGTTAAGATTTCCTGATAGCCAGTCATTGCCGTATTAAACACCACCTCACCAACAGTCTGACCCTCACAGCCTATGGACTCACCCTGAAAAACACTACCGTCTTCCAGTACTAAAATTGCTCGCTTTCTCAATCGAACCTCCACTTAGATAATAGATTTAGACGGCATAAAACATGGGGATAAAAACTACACCATCTCAATTTTAAGTGCGGTGTATTTTACTTGAAAGGACTCATCACTGTCTATCCGCCATTAAAAAATTACTTAGTCATTAACTAAAACACATTTTGTAATCAAGTTTGCAGGAGTTACCCTAGATAGTGCAAACGTTGTTAGCTGTTACTAGCTAGTTGATTTCAAGATATAAAGGGTTATTTGAAAATGTTGATTTAGAGCGGGTTTGAGGGTAGAAATTGATGCTTTGGAATCGGCGAAAGGAATAAAACTCAAGCAATTTTATATAAAAAGTACAATGACTTATTATTTTTTGAAATAGTCATATACCCGCAATTATACCCGCATTTGAATTTGATGCTCTGGTATCAACACGGTAAATCAATGACTTACAAAACCACTCTAAATACTGAATTTTATCGTGATTTATGCCCGCAAACTCTCGCTTAAAGATGCTTTTTTCTTTCAAGTGAGGCTATCCAATATTCAGGTTTTCAAAAACCAAAGTATTTAAACACTCGCTCTAAGTAGTTCCAGATTATTTGATAGAGCATGTAGTAAATACTGATAATTGCAATGGTGACAGGTAGTAATAGTAAGTAGGCTAGTAATTCAATCATTGTTGCTATTCCTGATAGGTGCTTGCTGATAAATATTTATCTACAAGCACCCCGCCCTATTTATGCAACCAGATACTTAGGAAGTCCGTTTTTATAGTTTGGGTTATCTTTGATTATTCCCTCTTTCAACATTCGGTCTCTAATTTCAGTTGCGAGGTATCGGCATTCAGGAATAGCAATAGCCGTTTTTTTCAAACGCTCATGATTTTTCACATAATCACGGACACAATTTGTCATTGCATCCATTGATAAGCGAATACTTTTATCAGCTACTTTTTTTGATACATAAGCATAAAGCAGATCAAAATTATTCTTTGTTAATACATCTGATTTGAGAGGTTTAACCCTGTCTTTTGAACCACTTTGATTTAACCCTGTCGCGGGGGTGTTCTGCATCCTGTCGCGGGGGTCAGAAGGGCGGTTTTCAAGGCTAGGTTCACCACCTGTTTTTTCACCCTGTTTTATCGGTGTAACATTATTTTCATTAGGGTACTTATCCGATGCTTTAACAAGCTTTTCATTAGGTTGTTTTATAACTCATTCTGCCTTGAGTCTTTTTACAACCTGTACCG
>JALWYT010000034.1 GCA_026992705.1 Thiotrichaceae bacterium | reverse complement strand
TAGGATAATACACTAACATCTTTCATGGACAATTGTTTAGGTGAAATATTCGAGGGAAACTCATATGCTTTTCCCTTGGTCGAAACAGAAATATAATACGTACCTTCAGGTAATTGTGTAAATTGATAATACCCCTGAGCATTAGTTATTTGTTCTTGAGTAACCGCTTTATTATCTTTATCAAACAATTGTACACCAATATTAGCAATAGGTATTTGAGTTTGGCTATCAAATACAATACCAGATACGCTAATTAAATCATTATTTATAATATCCGTATTATCTTCTGACACTACAGTAATATGATCAACTTGACTTAATAATCTTTCTCCCCCTCCACTGATTTGTTCATTAACTAATAATTTAATTGTTAACTGACTGCCTTCTGGTGCCTGCTCAGGAATATGTGCAACGATTATGAGAGCAATACTTTCACCAGCAGCTAAAGCACTAATAATGTCAACTTCTGGTTCATTATTATCGACAACACCATTTTCATTTATATCATGAATTAATTTAAGTTCATCTACAGTACCCTGTATTTGTTCAATTGACAGGAAATAATCAGCAGATGAACTTCCATAATTAATTAACGTATGTGGTAAATAAACTGTTCTCCCTGATGCAACGACTTTATTATGATTTTGTTCTAAAATAGACTGGCTCACTGAACGGATATACAACTGCACAATATTGGATTGTGCAATAAAACGTTGACCTGTATAAGAATCGGTATATTCTGCAGTAACTCGGTTATTAATAACTGTATCAGCAAAAATGGCAGCTTTTATTGATAAAGAAACAACTAATAACCATAGCAGAAGCACCCTAAGAATACGCTTCATACATATACCCTATTTATTTTTCTTATTTTTAAGGGAAATGTGAATTGAATAAATTCAATATTATTAAAGCCCCCTTCTGACATTCAGAAGGAAGGCTGATTTCTTTGATGCTGAAAATGAAACTCAGTAATAAGAAAAAGCTTTTTATCGATTAGTCAATTTTTAAACGGTATTCAGCATGCCATATTGCTCCTGGTTTTAGGTCTTCATAATCACCACCAACACCAATAACACCTGAATTTTCATCATAATAGCCAGCATCAGTATCACTTGCATCATCTGTTCTAGGTGTTAAATCAACACACTCAGTTCCTACTGATCCACATAATGTAATACTATTTGGTACATAACTAGCATGTGTTGGGACAGCTTGCTTAACATGGATTTTACGAGCAACCTCATTGGAGGTATTTTCAGCACGTACATGCATAATTACACACTCACCCGATGCCATCTCAGTAAGATCTACATCACCAAATTCATCATCAGGCTCACCATCACAGGTTAAATCTTTGGCAGCTGCCAATGAAACTTCAACTTTAGGTTTAGGTGCATCAGGACATGCTCCTAGTTCAAACTCAACAAGGTAGTGTCGCCCATAAGTATCTACGAAATCATTCCATTGACCATTGCCTGCAAACTCCAGTGCTTTTTCACCACTATTATTAGGTTCACCTGCCCACCAATTTGTATAATCAAATGGCTCACCTGTTATCCAGCGATCTGTAAAAGCTGCACCATCTTTAGTACGGTATGCACCAATCCACCAACGCCCATAATCTGGGAGTTTTTCTGCAAGAAACGCATTTTCTGCTTCAGTAGTTAATGTTGCCAAATGTCCTCTTTTACCTCGATAGATCCAGTTTGAAGCTCTCTTTTTAGCCTCTTGCCAGTTAACAGCTTCTTGAATCCATGCGTAAGCATTACATGTACTGCCTGGACCCGTTGGCATAATCATTACATCAGTATCTGTCAAGTTATCATCCAGACTTTTGAAAGAAACGATTACATCATTAACATCAGTTACAATATTTCCTTTTGAATCAGTAACCGTGAGTGTTATATGTAATGTGTCTGACTCTTTAATTGCTCCAGGTAACGTGGTTACCAGAATAAGATTTGCCACCTCATCGGCTTCAAGCGTAATACTAGCAATTTCACCAGCGTTGATTTCTTCTTCACTTAAATCACCCGAGCCATCTTTATCCAGATAAATGGCTATTTTTCCATCAATTGTGTCGTCTTCTGCATTACTTGCCACTAATTTAAATTCTTGTTTAACATTACCCGTATTTTTTAGAGTATGGCTGCTAATCACTTCTTTATCAGTTACTGATACTTCTTGCTTGGCACCATTGCCTGGGGTTAAAGCCGCTGCATACACTTCACGGATTGTTAAATTAATAACATTGGATTCACTACTATAGCGATTACCTGCTGCATCTTGATATGTTGCTACAACTTTATTGATAATCATTGTACCAGCAGGTGTCGTTGCGATGGCACTACCCGCAAGAAGAGATAATGCACAAGCTTGTACAAGTGGTTTAATTTTTAATTTCATGTATGTACCTATTTTAGATTTTTTTATTAATTAATAGACTTTTCAAGCTCTTAAACACTCTTGTATGTGTTCAAGACGTGCAAAATTAAAACATAGAAGAGGATAATCTAGAAAAAATGCCGATAAGTGGTTAATGTTATATTTATTTTATGAATTTCTATTTTATAGAACCAATCTCGACCTATTTACATACAAGC
>JALWYT010000033.1 GCA_026992705.1 Thiotrichaceae bacterium | reverse complement strand
CGTGTATTGAGAACCAAAATCCAAAATCAGAATACGATCAGAATGAATATCTTGTGTCATTAGGGAAACCTTCAAACAAAAAAGCATAGAGCTTGAAATAAGCAAGCTCTATGCTTGTATAGCTATAGCAAAAATATTAAATGCGATAATTAGGCGACTCTTTAGTAATCGTTACGTCATGCACATGGGATTCTTTCATGCCTGCACCGCTAATGCGTACAAATTTAGGCTTGCTACGCATTTCTTCAAGGTTGGCACAGCCGACATAGCCCATGCTAGAGCGAACACCGCCAATCATTTGGTGAATAATAGGAGCCAATGCTCCTTTGTATGCAACACGTCCTTCAATACCTTCAGGAACGAGCTTATCAACAGCATTTTCTGATTGGAAATAACGATCACTTGAACCTTTCGCCATTGCACCGAGTGAACCCATGCCACGATAAGATTTGTAGGAGCGTCCTTGGTAAATCTCAATTTCACCAGGGGCTTCATCTGTACCTGCAAACATGCCACCCATCATTACCGAATACGCACCTGCGGCTAAGGATTTAGCAATGTCGCCAGAAAAACGCAAACCGCCATCAGCAATAAAGGGAACACCTGTGCCTTTAAGTGCTTCAGCAACATTCATTAATGCAGTGATTTGTGGTACACCGACACCTGCGACAATGCGAGTTGTACAAATAGAGCCGGGGCCAATACCCACTTTTACCGCATCCGCTCCCGCTTCAACTAACGCTAAAGCTGCTTCACCTGTGGCAATGTTTCCGCCGATAATTTGCACATCTGGGAATTTCTTTTTTAGCCACTTTAACTTTTCCAGCACACCTTGCGAGTGACCATGAGCCGTATCAACGGTGATAACATCAACACCCGCTTCAACCAATGCCTCAACACGATCTTCTGTACCGGGGGCAGTGCCTACCGCAGCACCGACTCGCAAGCTACCTGAGCTATCTTTACTTGCCATAGGGAAATCGCGTGATTTTTGAATATCTTTTACTGTGATTAGACCACGCAGCCTGAAATCATCGCTGACTTCTAGCACTTTCTCAATGCGGTTTTCATGCAATAATTTTTGGATGCGTCCTTTACTCGTGCCTTCTGGTACGGTTACTAACCTATCTTTAGGCGTCATCCGTGTCGTAACAGGAGCTTCCAGATTGAGTTCAAAACGCAAATCACGGCTAGTAATAATACCGACCAATTTATCACTGCCTTCCTCCTCAACCACTGGCACACCAGAAATATTATGACCTTTCATAATCTCTAGCACCGTTTTGATTGTGGTGTTTGCAGGAACCGTGATCGGGTCTTTAATAATACCGCTTTCAAACTTTTTAACACGACGAACTTGATCTGCTTGTGCCGCCGCACTCATATTTTTGTGAATAATACCAAGTCCACCCTCTTGAGCAATTGCAATGGCTAATTTAGCTTCCGTGACAGTATCCATTGCCGCCGAAATAAAAGGAATTTTTAAATCAATCTCTGTTGTTAGTTTTGTTGAGAGATCAACTTCTGTCGGCAAGACCGTAGAATGGGCAGGGACAAGGAGAACATCATCAAAAGTCAGGGCTTCTTCGAGAATTCTCATAGGGTTTTCCTTGTTGTAAGTTAATCAAGGGGGGATTATAAGGAAGACGATTAGAGTTTTCTAATTATTTCTTTTGAGATAGTGATTTAAGCGATCTTTTACAGAAACTTTATAAAAGAATTTGAACCACTTTTCTTAGTATTTTCGTACTATAAAGACAAACAAATTCAATACGTTTTGAAACTCAAAGGGTTTACACCTTATTCAGCCTCTCATTAAAACATAGGAGAAATATCATGTTAAAAAAGCTATTGGTTATCACCGCCCTTACTGCCTCCTTCGCTTTACCTACACTCTCTCAAGCTGATGAAGTTTACAGTTGCACAGGTAAAAATAGTGCCTTACATTTTGTAATTTATACTAATATAAATAACACCCCCCGTGGTGGGCATATGTATATTAATAATTTACAAATAGCTGTATTAAAAACTAGCAGAATGAATAATATTAGTATCCACGCAAAGGTTAAAGGTAATACAGCAAACACACGATTTATACTTAATAAATCACGCCAAGCTGTTTATATCCATTTAAATGGTACTGAGAGTAAAGTTTGTAATGCTCAAGTGCGTATCAGCTAAAAGGAGTTTTTATATCTAATTAAATTATAAGTTATTTTTCTGAGGGAAAAATAATTTGACTCAATTAGTTATTCCTAATGTGTAATAAAAATCAATATGTGGCAAGTAAGCTATCCTCTTACCTGCCACCTAAACATCTATTATCTAATATGTGTCACCTCAATCCTACTACCATCAGGTGGTGTTGTTTTTAATACTGCATCAAAATGACCCGACTTTGAGCCACTAAATTTGCTGTGGTACCTTGCTTTGATAGATTCTAATTCAGAACCATCGGCTGCTTTTAAAACGATACTGACATAGCCAGGAAAACGTAACACTCGATGTTTCATGCTTTTAATTCGAATATCACCGGAAACAGCATAACCGTTTTTTTCTTTTGATGATTTTACTCGGGAGAAAGCGACTTCATTTGAATCAATCGCAATGATACTATACCCCTTTGTAGGTGTTATTGAAGGTTGTTCTGGTACTTGCTTTGCCGGTGATGTTGGAACAAGTGTTGTATCATTACTTGCTGCTATACTGCTGCTAGCCCAACTCATCAGTACTAAACCAATACTTGAGAATAATACTGCTATATTTACCTTTTTGCTCATAATTTTACTCCTTTAAATGATTGCTAAATCCATGGTCTTAACCTTATTTTAGTCAAAGCCCAAAGTTCTCTTTATATTTGGTACGTGAAAACACACCATATAGACTTGGTAACACGAATAGTGTTAGCAATGTTGATGACACTAATCCGCCAATAACAACGGTTGCTAACGGTTTTTGTACTTCAGAACCAACACCTGTTGCCAATAACATTGGAATTAGTCCCAATGCAGCAATTGATGCAGTCATTAGTACGGGGCGAAGACGCGATATTGCACCTTCAAAAATTGCTTGATCTGGTTTATGTCCTCCTTCTAAGCGTTGGTTAATAGCATTAACCATCACCACTCCATTGAGTACAGCCACACCAAATAAAGCAATAAATCCAATAGAACCTGGTACAGAAAGATACTGTCCTGAAATTGCCAGGGCTGCTATCCCGCCAATTAATGCCAGTGGCACATTTAACATGATTAATAAGGCTTGTCCGATTGAATTAAAGGCAAAATAGAGCAATAAAAAAATCAATGCTAAGGACAAAGGAACCACGATCATTAACCTTGCTTGGGCACGTTGCTGATTCTCAAACTGCCCACCAAAGACAACGGTATAGCCCGTTGGCATATCAATTTCTTTATTAATTCGCTCGCGTAATTCGGCAACTAAACTGCCCATATCACGCCCTTCAACATTGGACTGAATAACAACCCGTCGCTGTACATCATCACGTCGTATTTGTGGTGGACCTGATTCAATAGATACGTCTGCCACTTCGCTGAGTTTTACCCATGCACCTTGTGGTGATGCTAAAATCAAATTTTTCAATGTGTCGACACGGTTGCGATGTTCTTCAGCCAAACGTACATAAATATCATACCGCTCATTACCATTAATCACTTGTCCTGCACTGATTCCACCGATTGAATCTGAAACCAGCGACATAACTTGACTAACGGATATGCCATAGCGGGCAAGTGCTTCACGATTAGGTTTGATTACTAATTGAGCTTCACCTGCAATTTGTTCCATCTCAACCCCTGTTGTGCCATCTACCTTTTTCATTAAGGCTTCAATTTGCTTACCTGTTTTTGATAATTGATTTAAGTCTGAACCAAAAAGCTTGACGGCTAATTGAGCTTTAACACCTGACAGTAATTCATCCACCCGTGTTGCAATTGGTTGCGAGAAAGAAAATAACAAGCCTGGGAAAACTGACATTTTCTTTTCCATCAGTTTTTGTAATTCTTTTCGGTTACTTGCACTTGTCCATTCAGATACAGGTTTTAAACCAATAAAAACTTCCACATTTGAAACGGGTTCAGGGTCGCCACCAATTTCAGCTCGACCAATGCGTGATGAAGCATATAAAACTTCTGGAAATGTCATAATTTGCTCTTCCAGTGCTGTTGCTACTTGCATTGCTGTATCCAGACTAGATGATGGTGCTAGTGTGACACGTACATTAATTGTCCCTTCCTCTAGCTCAGGCACAAATTCTGTCCCTAAAGTAGTAAATAACCATAAAGAACCAATAAATAAAGTAAGTGCAATGGTTACAACAATACGTCGTATTTTTAAGGCTCCTGCTAAAAGTGGGCGGTAAATGATATCGAGACCTCGCATAATCCAACTTTGTTTTTCTTCAACACGATCTTGAAAGAGAACACTAGCAAGGGCAGGTACAACAACAAGTGCCACCAATAATGAGGCAAGCATGGCTAGTACAATAGAAATCGCCATAGGCTGAAAGAGCTTTCCTTCGACACCTTCAAGAGTAAATAATGGTGAAAATACGATAACAATAATAAGTACGGCAAAGAATACAGGACGACCAACTTCTTTTGCGGACTCTTGTATCAATAAGCCAATACGTTCTCTACCAACCACCTCTCGGCGAGACAAACGACTAAAAATATGTTCCATCATAACCACTGAGCCATCAACCATCATACCAATTGCGATAGCCAAACCGCCTAATGACATTAAATTTGCTGATATATTCCAATATGCCATTAGCATTAATGCCAACATAATTGATAATGGTACTGATAAAAGTACCAGCAGAGTTGCCCGTATATTCATCAAAAATAGCATTAACACAACGACAATTAATACAAATGCCTCTAGTAATGCTTTTGTTACGGTATTAACGGCTTGATCAACTAATTCAGACTGATCATAAAAGGGTTCTAAAGTAACCCCATCTGGCAAAGCCGTTTGAATGGCTGCTAAACGTTCTTTAACACCATCAATGGTGGATTTTGTATTTGAACCCATGCGTTTTAATACAATACCTGCAACCACTTCACCTAAATGTTCTGGTTTACCATTCTCATCACGCCGAGACATGGTAACAGCTCCTTGGCGAATTTCTGCACCGAAATCAACGGTGGCAATATCACTGATTTTTACAACCGTACCATCTGCAACTTTCAGTGGAATATTACGAATATCTTCAAGTCCATTGTCACCACTCCGAATCCAGCCAATACCTCGGATAACGAGCTGCTCTTGATGGCGATCTAAATACCAACCGCCTGCATTGCGATTATTGCTTTCAATTGCATCGACAATATCTTGGGCTGAAACTTTGTAGGATAAAAGTTTTTCTGGATGCAATTGGACTTGATATTGACGGACTTCACCACCAAAGGACAATACATCTGTCACGCCAGGAACAGGCATGAGTAATAATTTTACAATCCAATCATTCATGCTGCGTAAGGCAGTTGCATCATATTTTTTAGGATCATCTGAGCGTAAAATGTATTGATATATTTGCCCTAAACCTGAAGTATTTGGTCCCATTTCAGGTGTTCCTACGCCTTCTGGTATTTGCTCTTTTGCAGCTTGCAAACGTTCAAAAACTAATTGTCGAGCAAAGTAAATATCAGTGCCTTCTTTAAAAACGACCGTGATAACTGACAAGCCTGTTTTTGAAATTGAACGCACTTCCTCTACATCAGGTAAAGCATACATAACCGCTTCAATCGGGAAGGTAATGAGTTGCTCAACTTCTTCAGCCGCTAAACCTTGAGCTTCTGTATTAATTTGTACTTGCACATTGGTTACATCAGGGAAAGCATCTAAATTAAGCTTAGGTAATACCATCACTGCTGCAACCACTGTTGCAACAAGAGCCAGTACGACTAATAATCGGTTATTAATACCTAAATCAATCAATTTATTTAACATACAGACTCCTAGTGATTGTGGATTTCAAAGCCACTCTTGGCGATTTCAGATTGCACAAAGAAAGCCCCTTTGCTGACGATTTTAGTGCCAATGTCTAAACCACTTATCAGCACCTTATCTCCAAGATTTTGCTTAACTTCGATTTCCTTTGGTTCGAATTGATTGGGTGACTCTTCAATAAATACCATCCAGTCACCATCAGAACTACGCACAACCGCCTCGCTTGGTACGACAATGCCATTATGAGCTTCACTACTGTCAATGTGAGCTTGCATAAATTGACCTGGATAAAGCTGAACATCTTTACTATCCAGTTCAATCCGTACACCAAGAGTACGTGTCTCTTCATCTAATATACGCCCGATATTAATTACTTTACCTTTTATAGCTTGCTTTCCTTCTTGACCAACCTCTGCAACATTACCTACTTTTATTTTATGAATATCATTAGGCTTGACTCGTGCTTCTACCCATAGTTTATTCGTATCACTGATTTCAAAAATCACATCTCCAGGCTCAACAACCTGTCCGATCACAAATTTGTCACTAATAATTGTCCCTGATTGTGGAGCAACTAAAGTGAAGTTTTTATTTCCTCCAATTGCTGAAACCATACCTTGCATTTTTTTCTTTGAGCGTTGATAGGCTTTTACCTTTTCTGCTGCTTGATCTCTGGCAATTTTGGCATCACTGATACGCTTTTCTGAAATTAAATCTGCACCAATACCTTTTAGACGTTTCCACTCAGCATCTGCAGCAGAGTACTCCCCTTTTGCCTCTGCTAAACCTGCTTCTAAATCAGTAATTGAAATCACATTTGCAGCAAGTTCAGGCGTTGTAATAGCTTTCAAAGACAAGAGTTTTTGTCCTTTTTTAACATAATCACCCAAGCGAACAAATCGCTCTTTTATTTGAGCAGTTAAATGTGGTGTAATTTGTGTTGTGCGGTATTGGTTTAATTTAACTTCCGCAGGTACGGTAATTTTCTGGCTGATGGATTGCTCGCTAATAGTGAGTAACTCAATTCCTGCTTGCTTGACTTGCTTTGTAGTTAACTTACCGCTTGATTCATCCTCATTATGACCATGCTCATGAGTATCTTTTTCTTGATGCTCATTTTCATCGTGTTCATCGTGGTCTTTTTCTTTTAGGTCATGTTCATGTTTTTCCCGCGATTCACTATGTGCAGTCTTTGTTTCCTTTTGTAGTGTTCCATTAGCAATTAATGCGGTAGAAACAGAGAATATTATGGTAAAACTTATAAGAATTATTGAATGTTTCATTTTTCCCTCTCAGAAAATTTAACCTGACCCATAGAGTCATTACTGCAACAAGTAAACAAACTAGAAGACAAGCAGTAAAAAGCATTATCTATTCTTGCCTGATCCCATCATGCAAACCTAGGGAATAAACAGCAAAATATTGATTTAAAATTAAAATAATGGACGACGTAAAAAGTAGTAGTCCTCAGTAAGCTATATTAAGAATAGGACTACAAAATCTTCTAGACTCTTGGTGGTTTATAAGGAGGGTTTTGTGAATGATAATAATTTATAGAAAGGATATCGGTATTAATACTTTGACAAGTATAATATGATACAATGTGGAATGTTGAAAGAAGTCCCATTGAATGAGCTAAACTATGGGAACAATGATCAACACAATCATTGTTGCAATTTTTTATATCAATATCAATCGTTGAGATATCCTCTTGGCTTGAAATGACTAAATTACTAGAAGAGTGATGACCTACAACAAAATCTAAATCCATCGCCCACGCAGAATGCGTTAGAAAAACTAAAAAAGCCAATAATGTTGTAATAAAACGATTCATAGTGATTAATATAGAAAACACCTATAAGGATTGCAAATTAAATTCTATTCATCTTTTATGCAACTTAACAATTATTACGCCAGTCAAGCCAATAGTATATTATAAAACGACCTTCCTAAAAAGCTAAGAATCTCTATGAAAATAATCGACCATCTCGTTATTATAATTGTCCCACTAATTACTACGACATTTCCAGCCACAGCAAATGATGATATAAAAAACATGTTAGAATACTGTGATCAACAATTAATCCAAGCAAGTATTAATTGTAGTAATAACAAAGAATTAGAAAAGTGTATTCGAGATTATCTAGCAGAAGGTGAATGCCAAGTTGAGGTTGAAAGTGAATCAAATGTTGATATATGCAATGAAAAATGTGTGCCCAGCAGTTTCAGTTTTTTATTCGATGATGATAACTAAGTAAAGAACATTCTCTCCCTCATCGAGGGAGAGTAATCTTAGGGCAAAATTATTTTAATTAATAACTATCTAGGGTTTCTAGTTTGGGCTTTTCTTATAAGGGAAGTCACAACGGGCTAATGCAACTCCCCATTTATAATCCGAATAAGTCGGGCATCATCCTTGACACCCTAAACTTTAGATATTCATCTATAGTTCAGTTTCTATATCTTTACTTCTTACAACGATCATCCTACTGATTGGTTGACAACTTTTTTGAATTTTTCAAATAAAACTTTCAGTTATTACTATCAATATGACGATTTAATATAAATCATAAGTCACATAATACAAATTTCAAAGTACGTTTTCCTTATTACTTTGTGTAAGTAGAATCTAAAACAATTTTAATAAAATACCGACACCTCAGAGATAAGCGGTTACATTTGCCTGACTATCAGATTACTATAACTATTGATCATTATTAATTGTATAAAATTGAAACGGGACGACCATTCTATCCCCTTCTTTAGTTGTTAATAAAACGTTCG
>JALWYT010000032.1 GCA_026992705.1 Thiotrichaceae bacterium | reverse complement strand
GTCTTTGGTAACAGTACATGTTTTATTGGTGAAAGTTGCTAATCATCTGTTTGGTATTCCTACGAATACTTTAGAACTGGCTTTAGCAGCTGGTATGGGTGAAATTAGCCATTTTGGTGAGGAGATTTCTTTTAAACTCAATAAAAATATGTATGCAATCAAATCTTTGGCTGATTTGTTAAATCTACCTGGAGAACGAGCACCTATTGATAAAGATACAGCCAGTCCGATCCTTTTGGTACGTGAGGAAACAGGGGTAACTGCTGTTGTTGTAGATGAACTTGTAGATACCCATGATCTGGTTATGAAGACGATGGGTCAATATGTTCGTAATGTTCATGGGGTTGCGGGAGCTTCTATTTTGGGTGATGGAAGTGTAGTTATTTTATTAGATATACCAGATTTATTACGCTCGCCTATGCAGTCGGTTATCTCGTCTCATCAAGGTTTATCACCAGTTGGTGATGATATAGGTAGTTCTTATGATGTACCTTGTGTTATGATCGTTGACGATTCTTTAAGTGTAAGAAAGTCTTTATCATTATTAGTTGAAGAAGAAGGTTATGAAACCTTACTTGCAAAAGATGGTCAAGAAGCTGTTGATCTACTTAATGAAAAACGTCCAGATGTTATGTTAGTAGATATGGAAATGCCACGTATGAATGGTTTGGAACTCACATCTTATGTGCGTCATTCTCAAAGCTTGCAGAATATGCCTATTTTTATGATTACTTCGCGTACAACGAAGAAACACCGTGATATGGCTAGGGAGGCGGGAGTTAGTCATTATTTAACTAAGCCTTATCAGGATAGTGAGCTGTTGGAATTAATTGAGAATGCTGTTAGGAAACAATAATGAGCCAAATTGAGAATCCACATCTGTATATTTTATTGTTGATTGAAGGTATGTATTTGTTTATTCCTCAAGATGATATTGTCTTGGTAGAAGTCATTGCAGATGTTCAAAAAGTACCATCACCTCAGGGTGAGGTAGGTTGGTTTTTGGAACATGGATTAGAATCGCCAGTGTTTTGTTTGGCTAATGATTTGTCTTTATTATCAGAAATTCCAAAGAGCAGTGAATATTTTATTTTATTGAAAGCTGATCCCCAACCAGTGGGGATTACTTGTGATTATGTGGAAAATATTAATACAAAACGCCAGCCTCTCAATATGCAAGATGTACCCAGATCAATGATAATTCCAAATTCACCTCTTAAGCAATTAGTATTTTATAAGGATACAATAGCGATAGTTTCTAATGGTGAGGCTTTAATAAAGTATTTAAATTTGCAATTGGAACGTTTTACCAAAAATGATTGATGAAATGACAACAAAGGATCGAGCATGGTTATTAGATTTTGGTAATGGTTTACAAGCTGCGGTAGCTTATCATGCAATGTGGCAAGTGCTTTTCTACCCAAAGTTATTTAATGTACCTTGTACACCACAATACTGTAGCGAAGTATTAATTTTCCAGAAGAGAATCTTGCCAGTCTTCAATATGGCAACTTTATTGCTAGATAAACACAAACCTTTTATAGCAACTGGTAATTTCGTTGGAGTTGCTGTTTATCAAACTGATCCAAACGAACCAGTCAATTATGGTTGTTTGTATTTATCAAAACTGCCGCAGCGTATTGAGGTGAGTGATGATGATGCTTGTGATTTGCCTGAAGATAAAAAATATTGGGAACCTTTAACTTTGTCTTGTTTTTTGCGTGATGGGGTTGCTATTCCCATTATTGATTTTGCTTATCTGTTTTCGGGGGAATTGAAATAATTGTTTATCGTTCCCAAGCTCCAAAGGGCAACCGGATGATTGCCCCTACCTTCTGTTTTGTAGGGGCGGTTGCCCTTATTTATCGTGTTTTAAGCGGTCTTAACCACCAAAACCGCACACTCAGAATAACTAATGACACGATCAGAAACACTACCCATTAAGAGACGATCTAATCCTATACGTCCATGACTTCCAACAACAATTAAATCAACGCCTTTAGATTTCGCTTCTTCTAGGATTGCTTCATCTGGTTTGCCACTGAGAATTTTTCCTGATACGTTGATATCTTCTTTAGTCATAAAGGCTTCGACTCGTTTGACATTTTCTACGGCTTCGTGATGCCGTTTTTCCTGATAATCACTATATACTACTGAAATTACAAGAACTTCTGCTTGAAGAATTTTGGCAATCCTCATTGCCGCAGTGGCTGCTGTATCACTATAACGGGAACCATCAACAGATAATAAGATTTTCTTGCCTTCAATTTTCGCATCTTTTGGTACAACTAAAACACTACAATGGGCATAGCCAATCACTTTCGCCGTATTACTGCCCATAATTAATCGCTTCAAACCAGTCAAGCCTCGGCGTCCCATGACAATGAGATCTACCTGATGTTTTTCAGCTTCATCGACAATTTCTTGGGGAATTTCTATACCGTGACGTACTATGAATTCAGAAGAAATACCTGCTTCATTAGCTTCTGCTGTTAGAGCGTCTAAATATGTGATTGCATCAGTATTTTCTTGTTCAATCAATTGTTTACCCATTGATTCATGTATAGGGTTACTCATCAATACTGACATCAAGAATAAATTACCATCAGTGCGTTGTGC
>JALWYT010000031.1 GCA_026992705.1 Thiotrichaceae bacterium | reverse complement strand
TGCCGCCAGCGTTCAATCTGAGCCAGGATCAAACTCTTCAGTTCAATATTTCTTTGAGACTTGTCGTCTCGGTATACTTTACTGCAAGTAGTATCCTAACGCTTTTTACTTTCGTAATTGACGCAGTTACTTGCTTTGTACCTTCCAGTACAATTCAAGCTCCCACACAAATTATCTACTTCGGTTGTTAATTTTCGCCTCAACTTTTTTGCCGAGGAAGACTTACCATTTTATTCCAATTTTATAATCTTTGGCAATAAAAATTTTAAATCTTTTTCTTCATAGGAAAGCTATCATTTGCTTATTTCCCGTGAAGAGGCGTGCATTATATACAGCTATTCAGAAGCGTCAACACGTTTATTCATTTTTTTTGAAATAATAATCAATTTATCCAATCGAGCTTTTATATTACAATAACTTAGTCGTCAGACAGAATATAAAAAAATCCCTCTGTTTAGGAGGGATTTTTCTTCTGACATTAATTGAGTATCAACGCTCAAATTCTGCCTTTAATTTTCCAAGTATTTCTTTGGCTACCGCATTGCTTACAGGCTGACCTTCCTCATTCATTGCAGTAATTAGTGTGTGGTTACCTGTGTTAGATAGATGCAATTGGTACTCAGCCCCGACATCTAATCTATTTTTATTACCTTTAAAGATTCTGGAGAACCATCCGCGTTTTTCTTTAGTTGCTCCACCACGATAGACAACTTTATAGATGCCACTTGTTCTATCTTGTCCTTCTATCGACATACCGATTCGTTCAAGCATCATACCGACCTTTAGCCATGTACTCCTTATATCCTCTGCTACTTTCAACATTGGCTTACCCTGCACACTTGACCATATAATAGGAGTTGTTGAGTGTGTCACCACCATTGCAGATTTTGAGCCTGCACGACTTCCTTGTAAAAATATACTTAAGCGATTAAGAAGTTCCGCCTCTAAACTTGGATCTGAAGGTCTCATCTCCCACTTAACACCACCTTCACCTAATAACTTTTCCTCCGCTCGACGGTGTGAAATAAAAATATTTGTTACATTAGCTGAAGGTTTTTCTACACGTAATCTAAACTTATCTCGAATACCCGCATCATAAGTGTCTTGAAAAACTTTACCTAACGCTTTTCTCAACCAATCCATTGGCAGCCCTGCTCGATTTTCTGCCCACTCAGTTTCCATTATGCCAACACGAGGTTCATTACTCTTAAGAGTAATACCTAATGATGACCAAAATGCTATCAATCTAGACCACAAGATATCTGCAGGAGCCTGTACTTCTAACCAGCTCATGCTGCCACTCCGTTTAATTTGCATACCTTTAATTGGTAGTACTTTTAGCTCAGAAGTACTATCTATGTTATTGTGTTTATAAGCAACAGCACTAACAGAGCCGTTATTAATGGTATACGTTGAATCAAATTCTGGTAATGTTAAGTCAGGTGGAACTTCAAGTGATTTGACTGACTTACTATTTTTATAATCAAATTTATGGTCGGGCAATTTTAATGAAGTATTAAGCCTAGAGCAGCTAGCCAATAATAGCATTACACTTACAAGGCTTATAATAGTAATTAATGACTTGTATTGGATATTCTTTTTCATAAATAAACCTGATCTGTTTTATCTAAAATCATAATTTCAGTACAACTTAGAATTCATTTATTTAACTGTACTAAAATTAAGAATTTAGTTTTTTAAATTAAATATGATTTTCTCATACTTCTTGAGACACTCCTACTCCTAACTTCACACAAGAATAAAGCTGTGGTTAACCCATTCTATTAAGGCTCAATATCTTTATAATACATTCTGCATCGCTATCAATAAGTCATTTTTATATTCTTCTGCTAGTGGTGTGAGTGGCAAGCGTATGCCTGCTTTACTTCCATAACCCATTTGTGACATTGCCCACTTAACAGGAATTGGGTTTGCTTCGCAGAAAAGCAGGTCATGTAGTTTCTCTAATTTAGTGTTAATGGCTTCTGCTGTTGCACGATCTCCAGCAATAGCAGCTTTGCACATTTCGTGCATTACTGCGGGAGCTACATTGGCGGTTACTGATATATCACCTTTTCCGCCCATCAGCATTAATTCCATTGCTGTGCCATCATCGCCGCTAAATACATCTAGACGATCACCGCACCGCTCCATAATTTCTTTAGCACGTTGCAAATCACCTGTTGCCTCTTTGATTGCAATAATATTATCAATAGCAGATAGTCGCTCAACGGTTTCTGGTAACATATCACATGCTGTTCTACCTGGTACATTATAAAGTATCTGCGGTATTGCGATTTGCTCTGCAATATACTTATAATGCAAGTAAAGACCTTCTTGCGTAGGCTTATTATAGTACGGCGTCACTAAAAGACAGGCATCTGCACCATCTTCTTTTGCACTTTTTGTTAGCTCTAAGGCTTCTTGTGTACTATTTGAACCTGTTCCAGCAATGACAGGAACCTTGCCTGCGACATATTTTATTACCTGTTTCACTACATGGCGATGTTCTTTATGCGTTAATGTAGCAGATTCTCCTGTTGTTCCCATTGCTACAATTGCATCTGATCCATTTTCAAGATGAAATGCGACTAAAGCCTCCAATGCTGCTTCATCCAAATCACCATTTTCTTTCATTGGTGTAATTAAAGCCACCATGCTACCGTGAAACATTTATCTCTCCAGCTATAAATAAAAATTTGAGTAATTACAAACCTGAATCCATTATAAATTTCTTACGCAGTCTAACCATGCCGAATACTAAAAACAAGCTATTTGGACAGCAACCGATTAACTGCATTACAATTATGCCAAGCGAAATGACTGAACCTTATCAGTATATTTTTATCACATTCAACAATGAAGCATAAAACCATGACGATATTAATTGACAAAAAAGTACCAGACTTTACGGGTGCTACTACATCTGGAACAACTTTCCGTTTATCTGACTATTCTGGTAAAAAGAATGTCGTACTCTATTTTTATCCTAAGGACAGCACACCCGGCTGTACAACAGAAGGTCAAAATTTTCGTGACCTTTATGATGAATTTCAGTCCTTAGACACTGAAATTTTTGGCGTATCACGCGACTCTATGAGGCGGCATGAAAACTTTAAAGCAAAGCAAAATTTTCCATTTGAACTGATCTCCGACGAAGACGAGAGTATTTGTAAATTATTCGATGTTATCAAGCTAAAAAAGTTGTATGGACGCGAATATATGGGTATTGAACGCAGCACATTCTTAATCAATAAAGCTGGTACTCTTACCCACGAATGGCGAAAAGTGAAAGTTAAAGGGCATGTTGCAGAAGTGCTCCAAGCAGTTAAAAGTTTGCAGGCTTAGGCTTAACTAACCAAGAGGCAAATAATCACGTAATGACAAACACAAACAATCGCTTATTCGTGCTAGATACGAATGTATTAATGCACGACCCTATGGCCATGTTCAACTTTCAAGAACATGATGTTTTCATCCCCATGATTGTGCTGGAAGAACTGGATAACGGAAAAAAAGGACTTTCAGAAGTCGCACGCAATGTTCGGCAAGTAAGTCGCTATATTGATGAACTTGTCACTGCTTACGATAACGGCATTGAAGACGGCATTCCGCTTATTTGTCATCCCATGTTTAACAACGAACATTCACCCTTATTAGGTCGTTTATATTTTCAAACCGAATCACTTAATGAAGAAATCCCCAAAAACTTATCCTGCAATAAAGCAGACAATAGCATTCTCGCTGTTGCTATTGCTTTACAAAAAAAATACCCCGCTCGCCTTGTCACCTTAGTCTCAAAGGACATTAACCTCCGCATAAAAGCCAAGGTTGCCCAAATTTCAGTTGAAGACTATTTTAATGATCAAGTATTAGAAGATGCTGACTTACTTACACCGGGTTTCCATCACTTACCCAAAGATTTTTGGGAAACCCACAGCAAAAATATGGAAGCATGGCAAGAAGACGGACACTCTTTTTATAATTTAACTGGTCCTTTAGTTAAAGAATGGCAACCTGGGGAGTTTATTTACTTAACAGGTGAGCAGGCTTTTCAATCCATTATAAGAGAAATTCACGATAACCATGCTGTTATCGAAACCGTTCAAGACTTTAGCCAAAAACGGCATTCAGTTTGGGGAATACATGCCTTAAATCTTGAGCAAAATTTTGCATTAAACTTATTGACTGACCCCAAAATTGACTTTATTACCTTAATGGGTTCAGCAGGAACAGGCAAAACACTCCTCACACTCGCCGCAGGATTATCACAAGTACTCGATGAACAAATCTATAAAGAAATTATTATGACACGAGTTACCGTGCCTGTTGCTGATGATATTGGCTTCTTACCCGGTACCGAAGAAGAAAAAATGGCTCCCTGGATGGGAGCATTAATGGATAACTTAGAAGTGTTAACCCAACCTAGTAGTGGTGGTGATTGGGGGCGTAATGCAACGGATGAGTTTTTAATGAGCAAAATTAAAATTCGCTCACTTAACTTCATGCGAGGGCGTACCTTTCTAAATCGCTATATTATTGTCGATGAAGCCCAAAACTTAACACCTAAACAAATGAAAACTCTGATAACTCGTGCAGGTCCTGGTACCAAAGTTATCTGCCTTGGCAATATCTCACAGATTGATACACCTTATTTAACAGAAACCTCCTCTGGTTTAACCTATGTGGTCGATCGCTTTAAAAAGTGGGAATTTAGTGGTCACATCACTCTACAGCACGGAGAACGTTCACGTTTAGCTGATTTTGCATCAGATAATCTTTAAAAAAACATTCTATACAAGCTGCCTATTGCGATCACTGTATTTATTTCCTTTTGTCTCAATGAGCCACCTAAAATAATATAGAACTGTTAGCCTGTTAAATTCTTTTGGATGTTACTAGACTTTGTATTTAAAATTAATAAACCAATAATAACAAGTAACATTCCTATAAGATGTGGTAACCCAAACTCCTCCCCAAGAATGAACACGGCAAACATCACTGTAGTAACTGGTCCAAAACTACCTATAATACTAGTCTTAGTTCCCCCTATACACGAAATAGCTTCACTGACTAAGAAACTAGGAATTAATGTGCTCACGACACTTAATAAAGCAGCATATAATAGTACTAGCAATCCAACATTGAGGTCATTTATCGAGTGTGTAATAAAAAAGTGAATGAGTACAAACAAAGTCGAAGATAGCATTGCTAGGCTGGTAAAAATTAAGCTCCCATAGCGTTGAATATAAACTCGGCTATAAAGCACATAAAATGCAAAGCTCAATGCAGCTAACCCCACCAGTATTGTGCCTAAAGTAATAGATTGGTTTGCATTAGCCGATTCATAAGAAAACAAGAACACAATACCTATATAGGTAAACACCAAAGATAACCATACTCGCTTTGTTATTTTTTCTGCAAATAAAAACCAGCTTAACAAAGCAACAATAACTGGATATGCAAATAAGACCAAACGTTCTAATTGAGCACTAATATAGTGCAAGCCTTCAAAATCCAGTATAGATGCGAGATAATAGCCAACAAAACCTAAATTTAAAATAATTAATAAATCCTTTACTGAAATTAAATTAATAATTTGTGGTTGTTTTTTTAATGCCCACCACAAAATTACACCATATAAAGGGCATGCAATTATCATTCGCAAAGCTAATAATGTAATTGTATCAACACCTTCTGCAAATGCCAATTTAATAAAGATAGATTTCATACCAAATAAGGCAGCACCAATAATCGCAAATAACAGACCACGCCTAAAACTATTCTGTGTTTTTATTTCCTCTTCCCTCATAGACTTTTTGCCCCTAAATTTACTTAGAGGCTACGAAAATAATATTTAAAAAATTCGATTAACTTATACTCATGTGGTTCAAAACAAAAGTACTTCATTTGTTGTCAGCCTACTCATCAAGGGCTATCTGTAAAAACAGCTGAAGCATTAATACGATCTCGTTATTCTGTGTTTGTATTAGGTTTATGATGAGACGGACTATTTACGATAGTATTCGCCCTACAAAAAGAGTTGAAGAAAATAGTAAATTTATATTTGAAAATAACCAATGGTATTACATTACTCGCCCATAACACCAAGGTGCACTAAACCAATTCAATTTAATAACAAAACGCACCAAAATAGTGCTTAATATTGCACTAAACTGTTGCTTTTACCTAAATATGCTATAAATTAGGGCAAGTCTATTTATTATAAAAAATATCACTATCCTAGCTATAAAGCCTCATAAAATTGTCTCTTATATACCACAATTGCTGATCTGATACTAAAATCCTATCGAAAACTGGCATAATTATTGCCTTAGTTTATTTATTTCAATTAGTAAAGGTACTTCAATTATGAATACTGTACTTAAAAAAGTAGCCATTGCTGCAACTATTTCTTGTGCTTTAAGCTCTACCACTTTTGCTGGTACTAGTGCTAATATTGGTGTTATGTCCGACTATGTTTGGAGAGGATGGACTCAAAACGCTGGTGATCCCTCAATAATGGGTGGTTTAGACTACGAGGCATCAAATGGTCTTTATCTTGGTACATGGGCAGCCCAAGTTGATAACGCAGGTGATGATGTAGAGATCGACTTATATGGTGGTTTTGCAAAAGAATTATCAAATGGCTTAGGATATGATGTAGGTATAATCGCTTATACGTATCCAGGTGATAGCCTTGATTTTACAGAACTGTATTTAAATGGCTCTTATAAATTTATCGAAATTGGTGTTGCTAGTACGATTGCAGCAGATAATACAACATCTGAGGGAGATTTATACACCCATTTAACACTTAGCAAAGACTTTGGTCCTATTTCAACAAGTGTAACTTTTGGTAACACCAACTTTAATGCAACAGGTGTCGATAATGTCAATCACACACAAATTGCGGCAACGTATTCAATTCCTAATAACGCTGGTGATTTAACGGTTGCTTTTGATGATACAGATGAAACAGGCAGTAACCCTATCTACAGCCTAACTTACTCAAAATCATTTGATTTTTAAATTACAAAAAGCAAATCTTTAAATATACTATAAATATTCATGAGCCTTTTTACCTCCGTTTTTATACGGAGGATCTTTTTACAAACAAAGGAGACGTAGCGTATGAAACTCGTTACTGCAATTATTAAGCCTTTTAAACTAGATGATGTCCGTGAAGCACTTTCTGACATTGGTGTTAAAGGCATTACTGTAACCGAAGTCAAAGGATTTGGTCGCCAAAAAGGTCATACTGAACTCTATCGTGGTGCAGAGTATGTAGTTGACTTTCTTCCAAAAGTAAAACTGGAAGCGGGTGTTGATGATAGTTTAGTTGATCAAGTAATTGAAGCTATCTCAAAAGCTGCAAATACGGGAAAAATTGGAGATGGTAAAATTTTTGTTTCTAATCTAGAAGATGTTATCCGTATTCGTACAGGTGAATCAGGATCTGAAGCACTTTAAGGAGCTGTTGATTCAGGACTGTAAGGTCTTACTTGCTATGATCAGAATTTCCTTAATTATTTTACAAGTGCTTAATATTTAATTTTTCCATTAATGGATATGAATGGAGCAAATAAATTTAAATATGCAACAATGACTTTTTATGCAATGAATTAACCATAGGGTATGCAAAATATGAAATCTCTCAAATCAATTTTCGGGTGGGCTGGTTTAGCTATCTTAACATTGCCATCACTGGCAATGGCAGATGAATTATCAGCTGGTGATACAGCTTGGATGCTAACGGCAACAGTACTTGTTTTATTTATGACTATTCCAGGCTTATCACTTTTCTACGCTGGCATGGTTCGTAGTAAAAATGCACTTTCTACATTTGTACAAATTTTTGCAATTACTGCATTAATGACTGTTCTATGGGCTGTTATTGGCTATAGTATTGCCTTCGGTGGTGAAGGAGCTTTCTGGGGTGGTTTAGATAAAATGTTTTTAAAGGGGGTTACTGTTGACTCAATGAGTGGCACTATTCCTGAGACTATTTTTATGGTCTTCCAAATGACATTTGCAATCATCACTCCTGCTTTAATCGTTGGTGCATTTGCCGAGCGTATGAAGTTCTCTGCCATGCTAATTTTTATGAGTATTTGGTTAATTGTTGTCTATGCTCCAATTACACATTGGGTATGGGGCGACGGTGGTTGGCTAGGTAATAAAGGTATCCTTGATTTTGCTGGTGGTACTGTAGTACATATCAATGCAGGCATTGCTGGTTTAGTCGCAGCAATCGTGTTAGGCAAGCGTAAAGGTTATGGTAAAACTCCGATGCCTCCACACAATTTAACCTATACAATTATTGGTGCATCAATGCTTTGGGTTGGCTGGTTTGGCTTTAATGCAGGTTCTGAGTTAGCTGCAGATAATGTTGCAGGTATGGCGATGGCAGTCACTCAAATTGCAACAGCAACAGCAGCTTTAACTTGGATGTTTGCTGAATGGATTTTTCATGGTAAGCCTTCTGGTTTAGGTATTGCTTCTGGAGCTGTTGCTGGTTTAGTGGCAATTACACCAGCTGCAGGTGCTGTTGGACCGATGGGAGCAATAGCAATTGGTGCAGTATCAGGCTTTATTTGTTACCTCGGTGCAACAAAAATCAAAAAAATGTTTGGTTACGATGATTCATTAGATGCTTTCGGGGTTCATGGTATCGGTGGTATTGTCGGTGCACTATTAACAGGTGTATTTGCCGCAACTTCTCTTGGTGGAGCAGGCTTTGGTGATGGTATCGAAAGTATTAGCCAGCAAGTTATGGTTCAAGCAGCAGGTATTGGTGCC
>JALWYT010000030.1 GCA_026992705.1 Thiotrichaceae bacterium | reverse complement strand
ACGATCTATGAAAAGAACCAATTTTGAAGTTCCTAAGAAGACCAAAATGTGTATAATAACCGGGAGCATACACTAAAAGAGTAAGTAGTAAAAAAAGTCTAATAAACTCATCACCGGTGGAAGAGCTTTGAAAATTTACTGTCTGTAAAATATGTTTTCTACTTTTATCCATAAACTCTACAGATTTTAATTTAGCTGTAAATGTTCAAAATACAATAAATAACTTTTTTCATCAACAAGTTGCTATAGCAACTGATCCAAGAACTGTAATTTTAAAAAAACCTAAAAATTTAACAATGCCAGAATTTTTAGCAGAAGTTCAAAATCTAAATGTTAATGTTCCTCATACAAACATAATAGTAATAGATGAAAGAACAGGTACTGTAGTAGCAGGAGGAGATATTATAGTCAATCCTGGAGTAATAGTATATGGAAACTTTACTATAAAAATAAAAAAACCAACATCAATTCTTGAATTAACAACTGATTTAAAAAAATCAAATGCAACACCTCAAGACATTATCGCAATAATAGAAAATTTAAGAGCCGCAAATAGCATTAATGCAAAAGTAGTAATAAATTAAGGAGGATATAATGCGTTCACAAAATACAAAAACACTTAGCCGAGTAAAACAACGCTACCCCATCAATAATATTGATATTTCAACCCCATTTACTTGGGTAAAAAAAGGCTACCATGATTTCAGGAATGCTTTTATTCCTAGCTTACTATATGGATTGATTTTTACTGTTATTGGCTTGGTATTACTCTATTTAGCCTCTAATAATCCCGTATGGTCAGCTTTATTACTAGCTACTTTCTTTTTAGTTGGTCCATTTCTTGCTGTTGGGCTTTATCACCTAAGTCGACAAATCGAAGAAGGTGAAGAAGAACCTTGCCTGCTCGATTCCATCTCATCTATTCGAGAAAATATTGTGCCTCTTGGTATTTTTGTCGTTGTTCTCGGCTTTATTATTATGATCTGGATGCGAATTGCTGCACTGGTCGCTGGTGTTTATTTTGATAATGTCGAACTCATATCAAAAGGCTGGACCGTTATATTACATAATGAACAATCAATTGAGTTTCTTGCTTTTTTTACATTATTTGGCTTTTTAATCGCTAATCTTGCCTATTCGATTAGTCTTGTTGCTATCCCGATGATTATTCATCGTAAGGTTGATTTTCTTACTGCAATTACTACTAGTTTACGAACCGTTATAAAAAATCCAATACCATTATTAGTTTGGGCAATACTGATTGTTGTACTGATTCATCTTGGATTTTTTACCCTCTTTATTGGAATTGCTATTACATTTCCAGTTATTGGTCATGCAAGCTGGCATGCTTATCGGGATTTAATCGGATAAGATTAATGTTATTCAACAAGCATTTATAGAAAAGTGTTGCGTATTGACAACAGTGTTTTTGTTTGCCATGCTTTAGACTGAATAATTAAAATATGACATGATAAATAATTGATCAATTATTTTTATTTATAGAAGCTCTGAATAAGCTGATGTAAGTGAATCTTAATTTATCAGAAAACTCTACCTAACTTAGTCAGTATTTCCTTGATAAACCCACAATATATTTAGGAGTGATGGGGATTATGAATAAATTATTAACAAAAGCAGTATTATCTGCACCTATTTTCACAGCACTTGTCTATCAACCAGTATTTGCAACAAATGGTTTAGCTCCAACTGGTCTCGGTCAAGAGCATAAAGCAATGGGAGGAGCAGCAACAGCTAATCCGATTAATACTATGAGCATGGCAACAAATCCTGCTGCCGGTTCTTTTATTAATGATGGCTGGGATATTGGTTTGGAAGTATTTAAGCCTGTTAGATCAACAACAATTAGTGGAACACCTGGTGGTTTTCTTGATGGTAACTTTGATGGAAATGAAGATAGTCTATTTTTAATTCCTGAAGGTGGTTATAAAAGAACAATTGGTGGATATGCAATTGGTATAACTGTTTATGGTAATGGGGGTATGAATTCATCCTATTCTGCTACAAATAACCCATTTGCACCTTTAGGGGCTTCAGGACCAGCAGGTGTTGACTTTTCACAGTTATTTATTGCACCAACATTATCTAAAAAAATTGGTGAAAATAACAGTGTAGGTATTTCAGCTAATATTGTGTATCAACGGTTCAAAGCAGAAGGAATTCAGCCTTTTGCCGGCTTTAGTTCTGATCCAACTAGCTTAACAAATAATGGTTATGATTCTTCTACAGGTATTGGAGTCAGCATTGGTTGGCAAGGAAAAGTATCAGATAAATTGATGGTAGGTGCTTCTTATCGTACTAAAGTTAATATGGGAAAACTGGATAAATACAAAGGTTTATTCCCAAATACGGGGGAATTTGATGTTCCTGCTAATTTAAATATTGGTATATCTTGGAAGGCAACACCTAAAACAACTATTGCAGCTGATTATTCCCATATTTATTATTCTAATATCGACGCAATTGGTAATCCAATCGCTCTGTCACCTGGTTCATTAGGCTCTAGTGGGGGTCCTGGCTTTGGTTGGAGTGATCAAGATATTATTAAAGTTGGTATAAAACACCAAGTAAACCCTAAATTTGCTCTTATGGCTGGTTATAATCACGGTAAACAACCAGTACCAGCAGATAGAACATTATTAAATGCTCTTGCTCCTGCTGTGGTAGAAGATCACCTTTCTTTAGGTGGAAAATGGAAATTTAATGATAAATCAAGTATTACAGCTTCATATATTCACACTTTTAAAAATACACTTAATGGTAGTGGATCATTGACTGGTCTGGGACTTACTGGTGAGGCTGACTTAACAATGTACCAAAATGCAATTGGTATAGGATATAGTAAAAAATTCTAAACTAAACAAAAGTGGGGGCACTCGCCCTGCTTTTGTCAATGATAAAACATCTACAAGTTATATAATTACTTGAATCGATCACTTCAAACTATCGACATCTAAAAAATTTTAATTTCACCCTATAGTCAAACAAATATTTCATTTTAGATAATAGTATGAGCTAATTTCAAAGGAGGCTTAAACAATGTTAAAACAAATTTTATTTGGTACAACCATTCTAATTGCTAATTCAGCAGCGTCTGCTGAGAACTTCATGGATGCAAAATGGGCAGAAACAGCTTGTGATGCTTGGAATAAAAATACTACATTAACGGGTGAACTAAGCGGTAATGCCTGGATCGCTAATAATAAAGGTCGTGGCTACAAAATTATCCAAATGTATAGAACAGAATGTGGTGAAAAGACCAAAGTACAGCTTAATATTGCGGATAAAGATGGTAAAGCTATGTGTGTTTATGGAGGTTTACCTGATGGCAAAAAAATAGATACCAGTATTGATTACATTATGCATGCTAAAGACCAACGCTGGACTGAATTAGGCAATACTGAGTATGGTCCAATGAAGGCAATGATGTTTGGTCGCTTAAAGTTCAAAGGACCTAAAGCTGAAGCAATGAGTGTAATGGGTCCCTTCGGGGTATTTTTAGAACTAGCAGGCTCAATACCTGGTGAAAAAGGTAAAGAAAATTGCCCTGTTATGCCAGAAACACCTGCTACTCAAGAAAAACCATAAAATTAACAACAGTAAATATAAATACATCATGATAATTTACCGTAAGCAGAGTTAGTGAAGTCTAAGCCTGCTTACTATGAAAACCCCTCTCCTTTTATGACTAATCTTAGCTAAATAATTAACTTTCTGGTAATACATCCTTAATAATTTAATTTGTAAATTTTCGCTTAGAGCTTGAATAATGTAGAATGTTAAAATTATTCTGAATATAAATTCAGAATAATCATTCAGTCTCATCTGAACTTAATGAAATCACTTGTTGGGGTTAGCAAGTCTCCATCTAATTTTCAAGGGTTAATAATTCTGACGATCTTTAGTTTTTGTAACTATTCAACGTAATAAACGGTGAAATTGGTAAGTGTGATTGATTATTCGGGACACGGTAAACTCACACTTGTTACTAAATCCTAAAATTCATAACTTATCACTTTTCATGTAAATTAGGTTGAGTAATTAGTAGTTTTTTATCATTATTTAAGGAGTTATCCATGTCGAATCAACATCCTGTTGTTGTTGTTACCGGTTCATCTGGTGCAGGTACTACATTTGTCAAACGTGCATTTGAAAATATTTTCCGTCGTGAGGGTATTACACCTGCTATTATTGAAGGTGATAGTTTTCACAGCTTATCTCGTGCTGAGTTTAATGAGGCAGTAAAAAATGCAGAGGCTGAAGGAAATAATTCATTTAGTCATTTTGGTCCTGAGGCTAATGACTTTAAAGCACTAGAAGCGTTATTTAAAAGCTATGGTGAAACAGGTACGGGTAAAAAGCGTTATTATTTACATAATGACGAAGAGGCTGCTTATCATAATGCCCGTTTAGGCTGTAATCAAGGTTCAGGTGAATTCACGCCTTGGGAAGATGTCGAAGCAGGAACGGATATATTATTCTATGAAGGTTTGCATGGCATGGTACAAGGTGATGACTATGATGTTGCTAAGTATGTTGATCTAGGCGTTGGTGTTGTACCTAGCGTAAATTTAGAGTGGATTCAAAAAATTCATCGTGATAATGCCGAACGCGGTTATGACCCTGAGGTTATCGTTGATACAATTTTACGCCGTATGCCAGACTATGTAAAACATATCACACCCCAATTCTCTGTCACCGATATTAACTTTCAGCGTGTACCCACCGTAGACACCTCAAATCCATTTATTGCTCGTGATATTCCAACACCTGATGAAAGTCTCGTTGTTATTCGTTTCAAGGATGTTGATAAGTTTGGAACTGATTTCCCCTATTTATTAAATATGATTCCACACTCATTTATGTCTCGCCGTAATACAATTGTTGTACCAGGTGGAAAAATGGGATTAGCAATGGAGTTAATTCTTACGCCAATTATTCATGACTTAATTGCTAAAAAGTCAATATAATAATCTACTTACTTCGCATACCTCTGATTAGGTCAGTTTAGCAAACTGATTTATAGAAACTCAAATTTGCATTTTGACTTAATCAGAGCTGCTTTAAAACTCTCACTAAAAACTATGAAGCTTTTTAAGAAGAAAAAAGCGGATGTATAAAAAATCCTCACAACAAAACATATTCAATACAAACAAAGTCACTCACTCTAATAAGCATTCATTTGCAACAAGAATTCTAGCATGGTTTGATCAGCATGGGCGTAAAAACCTACCTTGGCAACAAAATATCACCCCATATCACGTTTGGATTTCTGAAATTATGTTACAGCAAACGCAAGTTGCAACCGTTATCCCCTATTATCAAAAATTTATTAAAGCCTTTCCTGATGTAATGAGTTTGGCAAATGCAGAGCAAGATGAGGTATTAAAACATTGGTCTGGCTTGGGGTATTATGCAAGAGCAAGAAATTTACATAAAGCGGCTCAAACCATTCGTGATGTTTATGCTGGGGAATTTCCTGAAAAAATCGAACAAGTGATGGAGCTAGCCGGTATTGGGCGTTCTACCGCAGGAGCGATTTTATCCATTGCTTGCCAACAATCACATGCGATTTTAGATGGTAATGTCAAACGTGTGTTAGCTCGATATTATGCAGTAGAAGGCTGGACGGGGAGTAGCAAAGTACAAAAACAGCTTTGGCAATATGCAGAAAACTTATTACCCGATGCCTCACTCCAACGAACAGCCGATTACACGCAAGCTATGATGGATTTAGGTGCAATGGTCTGCAGCCGTAGCAAGCCGAATTGCGAACAATGCCCGCTACATGCAGATTGTAAAGCCTTACAGCTAGGTGCGGTTGATCGTTACCCTCAGCCTAAAAAGAAAAAACCATTACCAGAAAAATCTGCTGTGATGTTAATACTACAAAATACACAAGCGGAAGTTTTATTGCAGAAACGCCCAGCAACAGGGATTTGGGGCGGTTTATGGAGTTTTCCACAATTTGAACAACAAGAAGATGCTAAAGTATGGTTGCAAGAGCAATATAATATTGGGTTGGATTTTGCTAAAAAGCTCCCTAAATTAAAGCATACTTTTAGCCACTTTCATTTAACAATTCAGCCTATTTTGCTATCAATAGAGATAGATCAAAAAGGGATAATGGAAGCAAACTCGCAGCTCTGGTATAACATGGATACTGAATTTAATGGTGGTTTAGCAGCACCGATGACAACATTATTAAACTTAATCAAAAAAGGAATAAGCCATGACAAGAATGGTTAACTGTGTCTTATTAAAACGCGAAGCAGAAGGTTTAGAACGCCCAACTTACCCGGGTGAATTAGGACAAAGAATTTTTGAAAACGTCTCAAAAGAAGCATGGGCAAACTGGATTAAACAACAAACCATCCTAATGAACGAATACCGCCTTAGCCCTATTAACCCTAAAGACCGTAAATTCTTAGAAGAAGAAATGGAAAAATTCTTCTTCGGTGATGGTGCGAGCAAAGTTGATAATTTTGTGCCTGAAAAATAGGATAAACATACACTCGAACTTGCTATAGAAGTCTTTTACTACAGCAAAGCTCAATTTGTGAATTTGTAGTAATGGCTTCTATTTTCTATGATTTAAACTGAAAAACAGGCAATTTGATGTTGAAATAAATAGCAAGTAATCGGGTAATAAAAATAAATAAACCAGAGATTATTGCAGCGAAGGTAATATCAATATGTAGATTAATTAGAGCAATAAATAATAATGAACCAGTCCATGAAACCGTTGCGTAAAGTGGGCTATGAAATACAATAGGTGGCTCATTACATAGTACATCACGAAACACTCCCCCCATAATTCCTGTTATTACTCCCATAAAACTAGCAACTAACCAAGGGACGTCTAACATTAATGCAACCAGTGTTCCTGCAATACCAAAAGTTGCCAAACCAGCAGCATCGGGTATTAAGAATAATTTTTGAGAAATTGTCATCAAACGAGCAGTAAGAAAAATAATAATAGCACTACTCATTGAAGCAATAAAGAAGCTTTGCTCATGAATCCAAAAAACATCACGATTTAACAGCATATCACGCAACGAGCCTCCACCTAAACCTGTTGCAAGAGCAATAATAATAACACCAAATAGATCAAAATGCTTACAGCCTGCTTTAAGTACTGCAGAGGCAGAGGATACAACAACAGCAAGTAGCGTAATCCAGTATAAACTATCTAATAATGATGGTGTTGGGTTAATAAACATAAGAGTAAAATACTAAAAGTATGCTTATGCTAAGCTAAGGTTTTACTCGACAAAAATATAACCAAAAATATCCTATAATACCAGAAATTAAGGATGCTATTAATATCCCAGTTTTTGCCATTAATAAATTTTCATAACTCTGAGAAAAGCCTAACTCAGCAATAAAAATAGACATTGTAAAACCAATCCCTGCCAATAAACTTGCACCAATAACATGCTTCATTGATAGACTAGAAGGTAGTTGACTAATACCTAACTTTAGAGCAAACCATACACATAAAGTGATACCAACGAATTTACCCACAACCAGTCCAGATATAACCCCCATTGAAACAGGATACGTAAGGATGTTTATTAATTTATCAAATTCTATCGGTACACCTGCATTCGCTAATGAAAATATTGGAATAATTAAATAAGCGGTAGGCATGTGCATATTATGTTCTAACACTTGAGCAGGAGCTTGTACACGGTGAATACCTGTTTCTAATGCCCGAACCTTTGTACGCATTTTATGATTTTTAATAATATTAGGTTCATCTTTATAGTTTTGCGATATTTCCTGTATGAGTTCTCTTGCACGCCGCAAAAATCGTGTAGGATCATATTTAGGGCGAATTGGAATAATAAAAGCAAGGAATATACCTGCTAAGGTTGCATGTATGCCGCTTTTCAATAAAAACAACCAAAGCAAAATGCCAAATAAAACATAAGGTAAAGGTTTCCTAATTCCACCCAAATTTAAACTAGCTAATAAGATTAACACCGCACTTGCCCCAATTAAGGCATTCATATTTAATTCTGCAGTATAAAAAATAGCAATGACTAACACTGCACCTAAATCATCAACAATCGCTAAAGCAACGAGAAAACTTAACAAAGCCGCAGGAACACGATTACCTAATAATGCCAATACACCTAAAGCAAAAGCAATATCCGTTGCCATAGGAATCCCCCAACCATTAGCAGTAATAGGGTTGTCAAAATTAAATCCCGTATAAATAAGTGCAGGGATAACCATACCTCCAACTGCAGCAATAATAGGCAAAGATGCTGCCTTAAGGTTAGAAAGTTCACCAACTAATAACTCACGCTTAAGTTCTAAACCAACAACAAAAAAGAATAGTGCCATCAAGCCATCATTAATCCAATGATGTATACTCATCGAAAGCAGCCATTCACCAAAACCAATGCTAAAAGGTAACTCTAGAATATGATGATATGCCCCAGCTAGTGGACTGTTAGCGATAATTAAAGCAATAACAGCACATAACATTAGCAAAATACCACTCGTCGTTTGCCGATGAATAAATTCTTCTATTGGTGTCAATATACGATTAAAAGCTTGTTCCCAAGGGGCAATATATTCTTTGTTTATCACTGTATTTTCCATGCCATATTTAGTATTGATTATGATCTCAATCTGTAACTTTACTCTTATGCTACGCTACGGGTTCAGATATTTATTGTATTCTATCTTACTGCTAATAAATTACACATAAACTTTCTCGCAGAGATGGAAAATTAATTAAATAGTAATCTATAGTTAGATTAGATAGTGCAACATAAAATAATAATAT
>JALWYT010000029.1 GCA_026992705.1 Thiotrichaceae bacterium | reverse complement strand
TTCGGGGTATGGGTATTTTGATAAAGCTGAAAATAAACTAGAAGTAAAAAAATTTGAGACCTTAAAAAAAGAGTATCAGCAAAAAGAGGAACAACTAAAAAAGAAAAAGCAAAAAGCAATAAAAGAAAAAATTTATGCCGCGGCACAACGCCATGAACAGCTTATTATAGACTTAGAGCAAGAGTTAGAAAAAGCAAATAATCTTTCGGATATGCAAATAAAACAGAGTTACTCAATTCTTGTGGGTAAAGTGAATAGAATAACTAAAGAAATAAACGAGAACGCTAATGCTTATACTGAACAACAAAAAGAATCTATAAAAATTTCACTAAATAAACTATATGATATTATTGGTTGGTATAAGCCAAAATCCAATTCAAAACAAAAGAAAAAGCAGAGGCAAAAGAAAGAAATGATGATTGAGCGATTATTTAAATAAACGAGATTAAAAAATGAAAATAATAGATACACTTAATACTTTTACTATGACCTACCTTGATCCAGTAGGTATTTGGATAAGCTTATTGCTCGCAATTCCTGTTATTTGGACATGGATTATTTTGCTAGGAGAAAAAAGGCAAAAGAAAAAAATTTGGAAAGAAGCAAGAAAAACCACTGGGAATCTACCTGCTGTTCTAATCATTGATATGCTTCCAGATAAAGATATTAGCTCTAATATTAGGCAATACTTGAATACTGAGAAAAGTTTTAAAAAACTACCAGAAGAACGTATTATATCCCTATGTTGGGATAAAAGCCTCGTTCCAGAGGATATGCCAGAGTTTGCTACAAAATTAAGAAAAAAAATAGGCGAAATATATCAAACAGGAGCTGATCGAATTCATTTATTTTTTGCTGGTCCTGCTGTTGCAGCAACTGTGATTGGGTCAGAATTATCGAATAATATACCAACTACACTTTATCAATTTGATGTTACTAAAGGCTCTTATATAAATTTTGGACCATTAAAACTGGTGATTTAAATGATAACCATTAATCTTTCCACCCTATACCAAGAAACCGCTAAACTAAGCGACCTTCCTGCTTACGAAGCAGAGGTGCTTAAACAAGCAGGTGAGGGTAATGACATTACCCTCACCGGAGCAGCACCCGTTTGGCTTTACCTGCGAATTGCACATGCTTTACACGGCAAGGCTAGGTTGCTGGTTTATAACTCTCCCGTTACGGGTGATATTGAGATATTCAACCACAATCCATTTTGAATTTGTCGTACTTGACAAAAAGACCAGACCAGACTACAAAAATAACCCCATACAGAGTAGGTCAGCGATGCAAATTACTAATATATCTGAAGCAAAAGCGAGCTTGTCTTTTTTGATCAAGCAGGTACAAGAAACTCAGCAGCCTATTATCATTGGCAAAGCAGGTACTCCAGTTGCCGTGTTATCTGCTTATTCAGAAGATAATTCACCGCGTTTAGGTGGGAGTTGGGAAGGTAAAGTCAAAATAGCCGATGACTTTGACGATACGGATGATGAAATTACTGATAGCTTTTATCAATCCTCTATTTTCCCCGATAAAATATGAATTTTTTACTGGATACACACACTACTTTGGGCATTAAGCAACACTTTAAAGCTAACAAGCAAAGCCCGTGAAGTCATAACGACATAAATGCTTAGTTGGTAAGCTGGGTTAGCGATAGCGTAACCCAGTAAAACGTACTAAAAAATATCGATTAATGAGGCTTAGAATTACGCAACGATTTAATTGTTTCATAAGGCAATTTTGTGATCTTTGCAATTTTCTCATCATCCATAAAACTCAGCATTTGTTTAGCAATGTCAATGGCTTCCTGCTTTCGTCCTTGCTCTAAGCCTTGTTGTAAGCCTTGTTGTAAGCCCCAGTTGTATGAGGGTAATTTTTTGATGTCAATTTCACTTAGCATGTTTTTTGCCTCGTCTATATTCGATTTAAGATCGCGATTTTCGGATAGAGTTTCTAACATTTCAAAGTAGTTACGGAAACCACTTTCATCATCTTTCAATAATTGCTGTAGTCGCTTTACTATATAGTTTACCACATCTTGCACCGGTCGTTCTTTGAAATCACATAAAATAGCTAATACCAGTGCATCAGGAGTATCTTGAGCTAAGAGCAGCTGGCAATCTACAGTGTGCATATCAAGGATATGATAGCGATAATTGAAGTCGCCTGCTTTGAAGTAATCAGGCATATTCAGTACCGTTTTGCCGATATAGACTAGATACTGGTGGATACGTTCATCGGGGTAAGCCAGTTGTATATCGGTGAAATATCGCAGCATCCGCAGTGGCATTTGTTTGTCATTATTATTCTGAATTTCCACATGCAGGATAAATGACTTTTGTGTATTGCGTTGCTTTACGCGAGCCACTAAATCGGCATGACGAAGTTCTATGCGTTGTTGTTCGGTACTCAATAGCTCTACGCTGTCATTATCAATATCCAGATGCAATAGGATATTGGCAATGTCAGCGGCTAGACGCTTGAGGACGTGTTTGCTGATAATGTCTTTTTTTGCCATGTTGTTGATTGATTTAATTGTTGTAGTCGCAACAATCCGTAGTAGTCGACGTGTATCCATAAATTCGCAGGGTGATATTTTAACTATCGTCTCCCCCGTACGAGTTTTATCAGGCACTTCCCTGTGCC
>JALWYT010000028.1 GCA_026992705.1 Thiotrichaceae bacterium | reverse complement strand
TTTATGCACGGTATTAGCCAAGGTTGGGAGGATGAAAAGTCAGCTAAGCTTGCTAATGCAGCTGCAGCAGAAGTTGTCTCCGTATTTGGAGCGAGATTAGATCGAGATGTTCATCAAAAATTATTGCATAGTTTTTAGCACTAAATTTAAGTTATTTTACAAAGTTTTATACAGTTAAGATTAACAACTAAACAACCATCAGCTTATGACTAATGGTTGTTGTAGTCGTTAATTGGATAAAGGCTTTACTTCGCAGTACTTAACAATATTAAGTTAAACTGCTGCATATTGTTCATTGACAAAATCCCAATTTACTAAGTTCCAAAAATCGGCAACATAGGCAGGACGAGCATTACGTTTATCAATATAGTAGGCATGTTCCCATACATCAATAGTTAATACGGGTGTTTTACCTTCTGACAATGGACAACCTGCGTTACTAGTATTGTATATTTCAACACTGCCATCATCATTTTTGATCAACCATGTCCAACCAGAGCCAAAGTTACCAATTGCCGATGCAGAAAATTGCTCTTTAAATGCCTCAAATGACCCAAATGCTGTGTTGATCGCATCGGCAATCGCACTTGTTGGTTCACCACCTGCATTAGGTGCTAGGCAGTTAAAATAGAAAGTATGATTCCATACCTGAGCTGCATTGTTATACACCCCACCTGCTGGAGCAGAGATAATAATATCTTCTAATGACTTACTTTCATCATCTGTACCAGCAATTAAGTTATTAAGGTTAGTTACATAAGCTTGGTGGTGCTTGTCGTGGTGATAATCTAATGTCTCTGCTGAGATGTAAGGCTCTAAAGCATTTTTTTCATAAGGTAATGGAGGTAATTCATGACTCATAATATTTTCCCTAAAATATTGATAATTCTATTATTTGATAACAAAATAGTAGTTTTAAAAGGAAATTTTGACTAAATAAAGTCTTTATACAATCAGTTTATGTTGTAGCAACGACTCTATTTGTAATTCAGCACTTCCTAAAAGCCACAAGAGTATGGTGATAAAAATAAGAAATGCAATAAAACATATAATATTTCAGGAATGACTGAATCAGAATCTATAGAAATTTATAATAGATCCTCGAAAAACCAAGCTGCTAATGCATGTCGACCACTTAAACCTGATTTACTATAAATAGATGAGGCATGATGTCGTACTGTTTTTTCTTGTGTATGTCGTATTTTCGCAATTTCTTTAAAACTCAGACCTTTTAACAGTAATAAAGCAATAGCTTTCTCACTTTTAGTTAATGACCATTTACGAAATTGCCACTCTATTAGATTTTTAAAATGTTTTTTTCCTTCTTTTAACAGTATATGAGATGCCTCTAACTGCTTTTTTGTTTCTTTTAACTGCCTAGCTAACTCTAATTGCTCTTGTTTTTGTTTTAATGACTCTAAATATACTAAGATCAATATACCAACTGCTAAAAGAATAACTGCAATCTCCAACAACACATGCCAAGAAGAAGTATCACCGCTAAGAAAGTCTGAAAATTCAATGAATACATCAGTACTACTGAGAAAAATTGCTATAACCAACATAACGGCTAGAGCTAATTTATGTATTTTTGGCATATCCATTTACCTCCAACGCTCATCTTTTAGCGGTCTATCTAAACACCTATTAAAATAGACATAGGTCGTATCACCTATTTTCATAAATAAAGGGCAAATACCCTATTTATTCCTTATTCTTTTACAAATACTTTACTAATTCAACGAGAGATTAGAAAGTAAATAGTTGAGCTAATTTTCTATACACCTTTTTTATTGGGCAAATGATCGAAATAATAAAATCAGGGAAACTATAATGAGTGATGAAATTAAAAAAGTGAAAGTAGGCATTGGTCTTATATTCTTTGGTTTATTATTAAGTTTAAGCATAGGTTTGTTACTCAATACCCATGAAAACGCTATCAAAAACTTTATTAATGGGGGTATTGCTATGCATCCTCTTATTCATACTGATCCTGTCATATCTGAGCAAAAAATATGGAAGTATACTCAACACAGTTATTATTATGCTATTAGTACAGCATCTATTTCTATTGCTTTAATTTTACTCACTATAACAACAACATTACGCTCGCGAGTTAAATCTCTAACAGCAGCATTAATTGGATGTATAAATTTTTACCCACTATCTTATTTAAATATGCTGTGGTTATCCCCACATCTTGGAATTCAAGCAGCTAATGACCACCTATTTACACAACTAGCAATTTACAGTCCTTTAATTGGAGGAATCGTGGGTATTACTATATTGGTTCTACATATTTACTTTAATTTATTTCATGAAAGAACAGAGTATCAAGATAATTATCGCCAGCGAATTATTGAATATAAATATTAAATTTATATAGTGTCATAATAACTTTAATTATATACTTAATATTTATAGACAAAACTATCATTAAAATTGGTATACATGCGTTGAATTCTGTCTTTTACCCCAATAGCTTCGCCTCGACTTTCATATTTACCTATTCTTATCTTATAATAAATCCCTTCACTGCCATAATGACTGGTTTCAACACGAGCAGCATAGCCATCTCGCATCAACGCTCGTTGATAAGCAAAAGCATTTTCTCGAATAGGTGTTGCCATAACTTGTACAGTATATAAATTTGAAGGTTTATCAGAATTGTTGTTAGAATATTCATGCTCAGGTAAAGCACCACGAATAGAATTAGGGACTTTATCTGGGTTGTAACAGGCAAACATAAAGCCTAGAGCAACTACTAGAATCAGGGCTGCAACAATATTATTACCACGTTGATATTTTGCATTCACACCATTTTCCCCTATAGAACAATTCATCCATATTATTAGTATAGGTAATTAGTTCAAATTTATGAAGTATTTGGGTACTGTACTTAGCGGTGCTATAAACACCCTTGTTTCTGCTGGTAAACTCCATAATGTGACAAAGTGCTTGCAAGTCCCCTACATTGGCACAAAGATAACGCAAATTGAGTGAAGCATGGTTATAATATTAGACACAGTTGATAATAGTTTAATGAAAATATAGATAAGACACAGCTTATGACAAAGAAAAAACAAATTGGTATGAGTAGCTGTTTAGTAGGGTATTCTGTCCGTTACGATGGCAAAAGCAAATATCAACCCATACTCTATCAAAACCTACAACAACGCTATCAAGTACTAAGCTTCTGCCCTGAAGTTGCTATTGGCTTAACAATACCACGCTCTGCAATTCACTTACGGCAAATTAATCAACAAATTCGCGTACTCGATAAACAAACAGGGCAAAAAGACTACACTGACCAACTCTACCGTTATGCCAAGTTAATCGCTCAACGCTACCCTAATTTACATGCCTATATATTCAAACAATCATCACCAAGTTGCGGCTTAGGTAAGACCAAACTACACACTGCCAATGGTCAATTTACACGACAATTCACGGATGGCATTTTCGCCCAGCAGTTAAGCTCTTTATTGCCGAATATGCAAGTTTACACAGAAGATTCTTCTGAACTTTTAATATTTTAAGTGACAATATGTATCTCTACTACATCTAAGAAATATTTTATTCTAATATAGACAATACTCAGTCTCTTAAACGATATCCTGAACGAAACATCCACCAAACGACTATTACACAAATACTTAAGAAACCAAGAATAACCACAATAGAGAGTGTAATATTGACATCAGAAATATCAAAAAAACTCCAGCGAAAGCCACTGACAAGATATAAAACAGGGTTGAATAAGGTAATTGTTTGCCAAATAGGTGACAGCATTTTAACAGAGTAAAATGTACCACCAAGAAAAACTAGAGGTGTGATTACTAAAAGAGGAACAATTTGTAATTTTTCAAAATCAGTCGCCCATAGTCCAATAATAAATCCAAATAAACTAAAAGTGATACTTGTTAATATAAGAAAAAAAAGCATCCAAAACGGATGAATAATATGAATTTCTACAAACATGCTAGCCGTTGCTAAAATAACCAACCCAATAATCACCGACTTACTTGCTGCTGCACCAACATAACCAAGTAGAATATCAAAATAAGAGACAGGAGCTGACATGACCTCATAGATTGCTCCTGTAAATTTTGGATAAAATATACCGAATGAGGCATTAGCCACACTTTGCGTAAGCAAGGCAAGCATCATTAAACCTGGAACAATAAAAGAGCCATAAGCAATACCATCAATTGCCTGAATGCGTGAACCAATTGCTGAACCAAATACTACAAAGTAAAGTGATGTTGATAACACAGGTGAAGCAAGACTTTGAAATAAGGTATGCCATGCTCGTAACATTTCGTATTTATATATTGTTGCAACAGCTCGCCTATTCATGCTTCTGCTTCGACTAAATTAACAAAAATTTCTTCGAGTGAACTTTGTTTCGTCTGTAGATCTTTCATCGACAAACCTGTTGAACTCATTGCTTGCAATAAAGCAGTAATCCCCGTGCCATCGGCAACTGTACTATAGGTGTAAACCAGTCTCTTGCCTGCCTGAGCTAATTCCAAATGATAGTCACTCAAAGTCTCGGGAATGCGATCAATAGCATTTTTCAACTCGATAATACATTGCTTCTTACCTAATTTTTGCATAAGGTTTTTTTTATCATCCACTAATAACAGTTTACCATCATTAATCACCCCTACTCGGTCTGCAATTTCCTCTGCTTCCTCGATATAATGTGTGGTCAAAATAATAGTTACCCCCTCCTCTCGCAGCTTATTGATAATCTTCCACATATCTTTGCGGAGGTTCACATCAACTCCTGCGGTAGGTTCATCTAAAAATAGTATTTTAGGCTCATGTGATAATGCCTTAGCAATTAAGACTCGACGTTTCATTCCACCCGATAACATACGAACTTCATTATCTTTTTTATCAAATAAGCTCAAATCTTTTAACAGTTGATCAATCAATGCTTTGTTCGACTTTTTACCAAATAGACTTCGACTAAATGCCACTGTATTCCAGACTTTATCAAAGGTAGGTAAAGTTAATTCTTGAGGAACTAAACCAATCCGCTCTCGTGACTGGCGATATTGTTTAATATTATCAAACCCATCAACTGTAACTGTTCCAGAACTAGGCGTAACCAAGCCACAAATTGCTGAAATCAATGTTGTTTTACCTGCTCCATTAGGACCTAATAATGCAAGAATTTCACCACGACGAATATCTAGAGAAACATTATCTAAGGCTTGATATCCATTTGCATAAATTTTTGAAAGATTAGCTATTTTGATTATTATATCCATAGTGTGATAGTACGTTAGCTATACAGCAAATCCAAGGAATAAAAGTAGTGGAAAATATACATAAACATTTGATATTTCCCTCCTGTAATGTAAGGTAAAATCAGTGATTTTTAATCGTGACCTCACAGTATCTATTCGTTATTATTGAGACAATACTTAGCCCGTAAAAATATGCCTAAAAAATCGAGGAAGATAAATATTTAGAATCATTAAGCATATTTACACAATATACACGGATGGAAATCACTTTTTAAAATAATATTGGAACCTAAACCTGTAACTTCACTACAGTAGATAACATAAGCTATTATTCTACAGCAGTTTAAAAAATAACCGCTTAACCTATAAGAGTAAAGCGGAGATTTTTTAAAAATCTACTGCAAATCTAATATCTTGACTTATTCATCTACATTGAACTTATGGTTTTAATGAGTAAATTAAATAAGGACTAATGCTTATGCCATTAATTAGTATTGAATCAAATCAAGTGTTAAGTGATAAAACACAACTTTCAACAATTTCTCAAGCGATTGCAAGTATGTTATCGAAGCCTGAAAGCTATGTCATGGTTAAATATACCCATAATAGTATGATGCTATTTGCTGGAAATGATACACCGTTAGCTTATGTGAAACTAAAAAGCCTTGGTTTGCCTGAAGAACAAACGGCTAATTATTCGAACAAAATTACTACACTGCTTGCTGAGATATTCAATATTAGTGCTGAACGCATTTATATTGAATTTACCACCCCTGCCCGCCATATGTGGGGATGGAATGGTGCGACTTTCTAAATCATTCTGTAGCAACAAGCTGGCAAGTGCGATTATTCGGGCTTACCAGCTTACTATAAATTTAAATTACAACCACTATTACGTTAATCTTTAACCTTACTACCATGCTAAGCCATATTTATATTCGTGATTTTGCCATTATTGACGAACTTGACCTTGAACTAAATGCAGGAACAACAGCTCTTACTGGCGAAACAGGGGCAGGTAAATCCATACTAATTGATGCTATTGGTTTGGTATTAGGTGATCGTGCGGATAGCAGCATAGTCCGACATGGAGCGAGTAAAACCGAAATCACCCTAAGTGTTGATATTGAAAAAATACCTCACGCTAAAGCATGGCTACAAGAACACGCTTTAGACAATGACGATATCTGTATTTTACGTCGTGTTATCTCTGCTAAAGGTCATTCACGGGCATGGATTAACGGTTCGCCTTGTAATTTGACCATGCTACGACAACTCGGTGAACAACTGGTCGATATACATGGTCAACATGAGCATCAATCCTTAATGAAAAAGGACATGCAACGTACCTTGCTTGATGATTATGCAAAACATCACATACTACAAGATGCTGTCGCTCAATGCTATCAAACATGGAAGCAACTGAATGAGCGATTAGAAACTCTGAGTAATCAAAGTGCTGCCCATCAAGAGCGAATTGATTTATTAAAATTTCAATCCCAAGAGCTTGCTGAATTGCAATTAGTACGAGGAGAAATTGCCGAGCTGGATGAAGAATATCATCGGCTATCTAATGCCGAGCAATTAATCTATATTGCCGAAAATTGTAATCAACAGCTTTATCAAAATGAGCAATCAATTTATAGCCAACTAAATAGTTTAATCAATGATTTAGAAAATAATACTCAACTCGATACTAAACTTAATATACCTAAAGAATTGCTAATTAATGCCCAAATTCAAATTCAGGAAGCTGCTGACTTTTGCCGTCACTATTTAGACAACATTGAACTTGACCCTAAACGCTTACAATGGGCAGAAAATCGAGTGACAAGTATTCAATCAATGGCAAGAAAATATCGTGTTGAGCCTGAACAATTAATTGACAAATTAGAGACGATACAAACTGAACTAAAAACCCTTGATGGTGATGATTACCATATAGAAGCCCTGCAAGAAAAATTAGCACAAGCAGAAAAAGCTTATCAGCAAGCTGCCGAAAAGCTGACTGCCAGCCGTTTAAAAGCGGCAAAACAATTGGCTAAAGGGGTGAGCACTGCTATGCAAGAGCTAGGAATGCAAGGCGGAACATTTAAAATCGCCTTGCTTGCACAAGATAAATTCTCAGCAAATGGCAATGAGCAAATTGAATTTCAAGTTTCAGCAAACCCTGGGCAACCTTTAAAACCATTAATTAAAGTCGCATCAGGTGGTGAGTTATCACGGATTAGTTTAGCGATTCAAATAATCGCTGCTCAAAAAGTTACGCTTCCTGCACTGATTTTTGACGAAGTGGATACCGGCATAGGCGGCGGCACAGCTGAAGTTGTAGGTAAACAATTACGCAAACTCGGTGAAGGTCGACAAGTTCTATGCGTAACCCACCTCCCGCAAGTCGCCGCACAAGCTCATAATCACTATAAAGTAACCAAAATTAAAGGCAAAGATAGCACCTCAACTGGCATGATTGAGCTTAATAAAGAACAACGGATTGATGAAATTGCTAGAATGATTGGTGGAATTGAAATAACGGATACTACGCGACATTTAGCACAAGAATTATTAGCTAATTAAATTTACATATGTTTCTCAGCAATCGGTAAGCCACTTAAAAAATCCATCCAAATCCGACCAAGTAAGCGAGTATGGGGTTCTTTTATATAAAATTCTTTCTCATTTTTTTTCCAAGCGAGTGTTTCACCACGAACATAAAAGTGTTTAATTTCTATCTTATAAGCCAACTTATCAACATTATCTTCAAACCATTTATAAATAGATTGTGCGATAATAGGAGAATCTATTAATAAACCAAGTTCCGTATTTTCAAAGATAGAACGTGGATCAATATTCATTGAACCGATATAAAAATACTTTCGATCAAAAACCATAACTTTTGCATGTAGACTATTTTTGTTTGCTTGAATTTTTTTTCCTTTAGCATAAGATGTAAACAATCGTAATGGTGTAGCTGTATGTTTAAGCTCATAAAGCTCAACACCTAATTTAATCAAAGCTTTACGATAATTTATATAACCAGAATGTACAAAAGGTACATCTGTTGTTGCTAAAGAATTAGTTAATAACATAACTCTTACCCCTTTCTTGCGTAATGTTTTTATATACTCAATTCCTGTTTTAGTTGGAACAAGATAAGGTGTAAAAATTAATATCTCTTTTTTAGCTGAATCAATCGCGTGAAAAATTGGAGTTGTTTTGATGAACTTTTTAGGCTGTCGTTTTTTAATGATTTTACCTGGTTGATCCGCAATTAGTTTAGCTTTCCCCCAAAAAAAAGGAAAAGCTTGTTTATCTAATGAATCTAAGTAATAACTATCATCAATAGAGAGTTGTAATGTATAGTTTTGAGAGCTTTTTTTAATAAAAGGAGGCAATTTTTCTAAGTTTTCTAATAAATCAACATATTGACTATTCCAAAAAGCATCAAAATTTTTCCCAACCTCAATCACAAGTGGACCAATAAAAACAGCATCCATATCATTAAATCGAACTTCTGATTGTTGATGAAAATATTCATCAGCAATATTTCTACCTCCAACAATACTAATTTGATTATCAATCGTCAGTGATTTATTATGCATACGGCGAGTAATCTTACCTAGTTTAAATACAAATTGTAGATAACGAGAAATATTACGATTAAAAGGATTAAATACTCTGACTTCAATATTAGGAT